>JBJTFB010000025.1:0-12694 GCA_046093205.1 Acidimicrobiales bacterium | reverse complement strand
GCCTCCCACATCGGGTACAGCGTCCCGGCCGGGATGCGTCCGACCGTCAGCACCTCGTCGAACGGTCGGTGAATGCCGTCGGCAAGCACGTCGATGACCGGTCCGACCACGAACCCGACGGTTGGGTCCGACAGGAGAGCGACTGTCCGCTCGAGCACGGTAGGTGAGGCAAGCATGTCGTCGGCATCGAGGTTGCGGACGAACGGGGCGGCCGCACGTGCGACCGCGGCGTTGCGAGCTCGCGCCGGCCCGAGTGCCGGAGTGGCCGATTCCACCTTGATTCTCGGGTCGATGGTCTCCAGCCACGAGAGCTCGTCGCGCACACCGTCGCCCTGCACGAGCCACTCCCAGTCGACGAGGGTCTGGCTGTCGAGTGACTCCCGCGCAGCGGCGAGGAACCCCACGTCGCGAACGTGAACCGCGGTCACCACGGACACGAGCGGAGCGGTGGTGCGCACCGCGGAGACGCTAGTCACGGGATCCCGCAACCGCTCCGGCCCTAGCCTCCATCACGTGCCGAACAGGGTTCTCGTGATCGGTGCCGGACCCGCCGGCACCGCGTGCGCCACGCAGCTCGCGCGCACCGGCGCCGATGTCACCGTGATCGACAAGGCCGTGTTCCCGCGCGACAAGTGCTGCGGTGACGGCCTCACCGCATCGGCAATGCGTCATCTCGAGCAACTCGGTTTCGACACGGCCCGTCTCCCTGCCATGCGCCGCACCACGGACGTGCGCGTGCACTCCCCCGGCGGACGCACGGTGTCACTGCGGCTCCCCGACGAGGGCACGTTCGCCGCTGTGGTCCCGCGGCTCGACCTCGATGCCGCACTCGTGGCCCACTGCCGCGATGCGGGGGTGCCGGTGCACGAGGGATGTGCGCTCGTGTCGGTCGACGCGAACGGTGCGGATGCCGTCACCGTGACCCTCTCCGACGGCACCACCTCGTCGTGGGACTTCGTCGTGGCAGCCGACGGGATGTGGTCCCCGACACGGCGGATGCTCGGCCTCGCCGGTGACGGCTACCTCGGCGAGTGGCACGCGTTCCGTCAGTACGTCTCGAACGTCACCGGCCCGGCATCCCGCGAACTGCACGTGTGGTTCGACGACGACCTGCTTCCCGGCTACGCATGGAGCTTCCCGCTCCCGGGGAACCGCGCGAACGTGGGCTTCGGCATGCTGCGCGACGGTGACACCCCCACGAAGCACCTCGCCGCGAAGTGGCGCGACATCCTGTCGCGTCCGCACATCCGCGCCGCGCTCGGCGACGGGTTCGAGCCCGAGGGCCGTCACACCGCGTGGCCGATACCCGCGAGGGTCGACCGCGCCGTGCGTTCCTCGGGACGCGTGCTCTTCGTGGGTGATGCGGTGTGCGCGACAGACCTGCTCACCGGGGAGGGCATCGGCCAGGCCCTCGAGACGGGGATGCTCGCAGCACGTGCGATCGGTGAGGGCATCACGGCCGCCGATGTGCGCGCCAGGTACTCCGCCCTGCTGGACTCGCACTTCCTCGCCGACCACCGCATGTCGGCGGCGCTCGGCAGGTTGCTGTCGAGCCCGCGCGTGACGGAGACCGTGCTGCGGGTGGTGGACACGAACGACTGGACCCGGCGCAACTTCGCCCGGTGGATGTTCGAGGACGAGCCTCGGGCGGCCCTCTTCACGCCCCGTCGTTGGCACCGGGGGTTTCTCTCCCGTCCCGGTGCATACGCCTCCCTGCCCCTTCAGTAGGTTGTGCGCATGCGCACCCGTCTCACCGAACTTCTCGACATCGAACTGCCCGTCATGCTCGCCGGCATGGGCGGTGTCTCCTACAGCGACCTCGTTGCCGCGGTCTCGGAGGCCGGCGGCATCGGCACATTCGGCGCCGCACCGATGTCCACCGAGATGCTGACCGAGGAGATGGCGCGCGTGCGCACCCTCACGAAGAAGCCCTTCGGTGTCGACCTGCTCACCGCCTCCCCCGACTCCGTGATGCGCAACATCAAGGCGGTCATCGAGGGCGGGGCCAGCATCTACGTGGCCGGTCTCGGCGTGCCGCGCGAGGTGGTCGATGAGCTGCACCGCAACAACATCCTGGTGGGGTCGATGTGCGGCAAGGTGCGCCACGCCGTGGCCGCCGTCGAGTCGGGCTGCGACTTTGTCGTCGCACAGGGCACCGAGGCCGGCGGGCACACCGGCACCGTCGCCACGTTCGCACTCGTGCCCCAGGTCGTCGATGCGGTGGGTCACCGCGTGCCCGTGGTCGCAGCCGGCGGTATCTACGACGGCCGCGGGCTCGCGGCCGCACTCGCGCTCGGTGCGGACGGCATCTGGGTGGGCACGAAGTTCATCGCCACCCACGAGGCCCACACCGGCGTGGGCTACAAGGAGAAGATCGTCGAGATCAACGAGGACGACACGGTGGTCAGCCGTGCGTACACCGGCAAGACCTGCCGCGTGATCCGCACCGAGTGGACGCAGGAGTTCGAGCAGCACCCCGATCGCCTGAAGAAGTTCCCCGAGCAGGTGATGCTCGCCGCACAGAACGGCATCCAGCAGCTCGGCAGCGGACCCTCGGTGGTGCTCGACACGAACCGTGCGTTCATGGCGTGCGGACAGGCGGCCGGTGCGATCAAGGAGATCGTCCCCGCGCGCCAGGTCGTCGAGGAGTTCATGGACGGCTGCCGCGCCACCATCGAGCGCCTCGGAAAACTCGTCAGGTGAGCGGCACGCTCGCGGCCAGCGAGGAGATCTGGCGCCGCGACATCATGCCCGCGCTGTGCGACTACGTGCGCGTGCCGAACGTGTCGTCGGCATACGACCCCGCGTGGCGCGAGAACGGCCACATGATGCGGGCAGCGGAGCTCATCCGTGACTGGTGCGCGCTGCGCCCCATCGAGGGGATGTCTCTCGAGCTGCTCACGCATCCCACGCTGAGCCCGGTGCTGGTGATCGACATCGCGGCGCGCGGAACCGACCGCACCGACACCGTGCTGCTGTACGGGCACATGGACAAGCAGCCCGAGATGACCGGGTGGCGCTCCGGTCTCGGCCCGTGGGAGCCGGTGATCGAGGACGGCCGTCTCTACGGACGTGGCGGTGCCGACGACGGGTACGCCGTGTTCGCATCACTCACCGCGATCGAGACCGCACAGCGCGAGGGGCGGCCGCATGCACGCTGCGTGGTGCTGATCGAGGCCAGTGAGGAGAGCGGCAGCATCGACCTTCCCGCATGGCTCGACATCCTCGGTGACCGCATCGGTGACCCGTCCCTCGTGATCTGTCTCGACTCAGGCTGTCTCGACTACGGGCGCATGTGGGTCACCACGTCGCTGCGCGGTCTCGCCGGGGGTGTGCTGCGCGTCGACGTGCTCGACGAGGGGGTGCACAGCGGTGAGGCGAGCGGTGTTGTTCCCTCGTCGTTCCGGATCGTGCGTGCGCTGCTCGACCGCGTCGAGGACAGCGCGACGGGCCGCATCCTGTTGCCCTCGATGAACGTGGAGATACCCGCCCACAGGGCAGCCGAGGCGCGGCTCACCGCTGCGGAGTTCCCCGAGCCGGTGTCCACCCACTACCCGCTCGCCGGCGGGACGCAGCCGATGGTCGACGACGCTGCCGACCAGCTGCTCGCCCGATCATGGAGGCCCACCCTGTCGGTCACCGGGGCCGACGGCGTGCCGCCCACCGGTCGCGCCGGCAACGTGCTGCGCCCGTTCACGTCGGTGCGGCTGTCGCTGCGTCTTCCGCCCACATGCGACTCACGCGCCGCGCTCGCCGAGCTCGAACGTGTGCTGCTCGAGAACCCCCCGCACGGTGCACGCGTCTCGTTCACCGACGCTGATGCAGCCGACGGATGGGATGCCCCCGCACCGGAGACATGGCTGCAGGACGCACTCGATTCCGCATCACGCGAGACCTTCGGCGCTCCGGCGCGCAACTTCGGCGAGGGCGGCAGCATCCCGTTCATGGGCATGCTCGGGTCGCGCTACCCGCGTGCCCAGTTCGTGGTCACGGGCGTCCTCGGGCCGGGATCGAACGCGCACGGCCCGAACGAGTTCATGCACATCGCCACTGCAGAGAGACTCACCGCGGCCATGTCGCTGGTTCTCTCGGCGCACGCCCTGAGACCGGCCGGCTGACCCGTGTTCTCCCTGCTGCGGCGGAACCGCGACATCCGCCTCGTCTTCTGCGCGCAGGTCGTGTCGTTCCTCGGTGACTGGTTCACGTTCGTGGCGATGGCGGGCCTGGTGGAGGACGTCACCGGCAGCCGGTTCCTCGTGTCACTCGTTCTCGTGTCAATGACCCTGCCCGGGCTGCTCATGTCGCCCGTCGCCGGCTCGTTCGCGGACCGGTTCGACCGGCGGCGCATCCTCGTGTCGGCATCCGTGCTCGCCGCACTGGCTGCACTCGGTCTGTTGCTGCATGACGTCGTGGGCATCTGGATCGCGTTCGTCTCGCAGATGGTGATCGCCGCCCTCGCATCGTTCGTGGGGCCGGCATCAAGTGCGGCAGTGCCGAATCTCGTCGACAACGAGGACGATCTGCGCACGGCGAACGCGATGTTCGGAAGCACGTGGGGCATCATGCTCGCGGTTGGAGCCGCTCTCGGCGGCGTGTTCTCCTCGGTGTTCGGCCGCGATGCGGCCTTCATCGCCGACGCGGTCACCTTCCTCGTGGCGGCACTCCTCTTCGCGGGCGTGCGCAGGCCGATGCAGTCGCACGATGTGTCGGCGAGCAGGGGTCGCGCGCGCCCGCTCGCCGACATGCGCGAGGCGGTGCACGTGGCACGCCAGGACCGCGTGATCCTGGCGCTCATGTCATCGAAGCTCACGTTCGCCGTCGGGGCCGGCATCGTCAGCCAGCTCGCCGTGCTCGCATCCCAGGTGTTCGACACCGGGGACTCCGGCCGGGGCCTCCTGATCGGTGTGAGGGGAATCGGCTCGGGCCTCGGGCCCATCCTCGGTGCGCGCATCGCCGGACGCGACCTGCCGCGCCTGCTGCACGTGTGCGGTGTGGCGGGCATGATCTTCAGCGTCTGCTACCTCGGTGCGGCGATGAGCCCGGTGATCTGGGTGGCGGCGGTGTTCGTGGCGCTCGCGCACCTGAGCGGCGGCGCCCAGTGGACCCTGTCCACCCTTGGTCTGCAGCTGCGCTCGCCCGACCACGTGCGGGGGCGGGTGCTGGCCGGTGACATGGCGCTCGTCAACTCGATGATCGCCCTGACCAGCCTTCTCGCCGGTCTCGTGTCGCAGATGATCGGCGTGCGGAGCACCATCGTGGTGTTCTCTCTCGCGGCGGCGGCTGCCTCCGCCACCTACCTCACGCTCAGCACGCCGGTCAGGCGGCGTCTGCGCAGCGAACAGCAGCGTTGAGATATCCCTGGCGACGGGGGTCACCGTCGTACACCGTGAGCATCGTGTTCATCACGTAACTCACGGCAAGTCCGCGCTGCGGGTTGGCGCACGCCACGGACCCGCCCGCGCCGTCGTGCCCAAAACTGCCCGGCCCTGCGTACGGGTTGCGCTCGCTGTGCAGCATCCACCCCATGCCGAACACGGTGGGGTGCCCGAGTATCTCGTCGGCCTCACCCGCCGGCGTGTTCGACGTGGTCGCCCGAGCGAGGGTGTCGCCGCCGAGGAGCCTCACGCCGTTCACCTCACCGATCGTTGCCGCGTACACAGTGGCCAGAGCGCGCGCGGTGGTGATGCAGTTCGCCCCGGGTATCTCTGCCGCGTGCACGTCGCGACGGTTGAACGCGCCCTGGCCGAACGCACCGTTCAACGACAGCGCCTTCTCGCCGAGCGAACCCGGGCCACCGTGGTCGAGCATGAACTTCGCGATGTCGGGCGGGAACGACGGGAGCGGGTGCGCCATGAGGTGCGCCACTCGGTGCTCGTGCTCCTCGGGCAGGCCGATCCACAGCTCGATGCCGAGTGGACCGGAGATGTTTCGCTGCACGAACTCACCGATCGGCATCCCCGACACACGGCGCACCAACTCGCCCGCGAGCCATCCGTAGGTCAGTGCGTGGTAACCGTGCGTGCTGCCGGGCGGGAACAACGGCGCGGTGGTGGCGAGGCGCGAGGTGACGGTGTCCCAGTGGAGCGCCTCCTCGAGCGTGATCGGGCCGTCGACGGTGTACAGACCGGCGCGGTGCGACATGAGCTCGCGCACAGTGATGTTGCCCTTGCCCTGCACCGCGAACTCCGGCCAGTAACCGGCCACGGGGGCGTCGTAGTCGAGGAGGCCGCGCTCCACGCACATGGCGACACACAGTGCCGTGATGCCCTTCGTGGTGCTGAAGACCACCTGCAGGGTGTCGGGCGCGTACGGGACCTCACCGTTCCTGTCCCGGTGGCCACCCATGAGGTCGACCACGCACCGGCCGTGATGGAAGACCGAGACGCCGGCGCCGCGGTCCATGCCGGACTCGAGGTTGGCCAGAAGCTCGTCGCGCACCGGCTCCCAGCCGGGCTCGACGACATCGACGGAGAGGCCGAGGCTCATCGGTGCGCCGGGCTCACGCGTCGATGATGGCGCGGAGCTTCTCGATCTCGCGGACGGGATCGGGACCAACGGGGTTCACCGACAGCACGGTGACACCGGCCTCCTTGTAGGCGGCGACGCGCTCCTTGATGAAGCCGGGCGAGCCGACGAGGTTCGCGTTCAGGATCCACTCCGCGGGGATCTCCCTCGCGGCCTCCTCCTTCTTGCCCTCGAGGTAGAGGTCCTGGATCGCCACGGCCTCCTTCTCGAAGCCGTAGTCGCGGCAGACGTCGTTGTAGAAGTTCTTGCCGCGTGCGCCCATGCCGCCGACATACAGCGCCATGTTCGGACGGGCCATGTCGAGGATCTTCGTCTGTGCATCACCGGTGAGCTTCTCGTCGATCGCGAGCATGCCGCCGGCGGAGATGTCGAGCTGCTTGCGGTTCTTGTCGCGCTTCGCGAGGCCGGCCTTCAGCTGGTCACCCCAGACGTTGTGGTACTTCTCGGGGTAGAACATGATCGGCAGCCAGCCGTCGGCGAGCTCGGCCGTTGCCTCGACGCTCTTGTCCTTGAGCGACGCCCACCAGATCGGGATGTCCTTGCGCACCGGATGGTTGATGATCTTCAGCGGCTTGCCGAGGCCGGTTCCCTGTCCGGCCGGCAGCGGCACCTGCACCGTCTTGCCGTCGTAGCTGAGGGCCTCCTCGCGTGCCCACACCTTGCGACACACCTCGATGTACTCCTTGATGCGCTGCATTGGCTTCTCGTACGGGATGCCGTGGAAACCCTCGATCACCTGCGGGCCCGATGCGCCGAGACCGAGGATGAACCGGCCGTCGCTCACGTAGTCGCAGCCCGCGGCGGTCATTGCCATCAGTGCCGCCGAACGTGAGTACACGTTCACGATGCCCGTACCGATCTCCACCCTGTTGGTCCGTGCGGCGAGGTAGCCCACCTGGGAGATCGCATCGAAGCTGTACGCCTCGGCCACCCACACCTGGTCGAGGCCGGCCTTCTCGAGTGCCACCACCCGCTCCACGGCCTCCTTGAAGCCACCTGCGTAGTTGATGCCCATGGAC
Source organism: Acidimicrobiales bacterium (assembly GCA_046093205.1). GTDB lineage: Bacteria > Actinomycetota > Acidimicrobiia > Acidimicrobiales > Ilumatobacteraceae > UBA2093. The sequence continues at coordinate 5,150 of JBJTFB010000025.1, read as the reverse complement.
AGTTTCACAACGGACCCCCTTGTCGGTTCGCCCTCACCCTAGGACCGCCGCACGGGCACGCACGATTCGGCGACCGCGGCGCGAGACTGTCACGGTGACCCCCGCCGAACTGCGCATCGCCACCGGCGACGGAACCGTGCTTCGGGCGCTCCACTGGACGGGCGTGCCGGGCGGGGGGATCCCCATGGTGCTCGTGCACGGGCTCGCCTCCAACTGCCGACTGTGGGACGGCGCGGCCCGCGAACTCGTGGCCCTCGGCCATGACGTGGTGGCACTCGATCTGCGCGGCCACGGGCGCAGCGACAAGCCGGACCACGGCTACTCGGTGCCCGAGGTCGCACGCGACGTGGTCGACGTGATCGGGCGCCTGTCCGACGGCAACAGCGCGTGGGAGCGTCCGCTCGTGCTCGGCCAGTCGTGGGGCGGGAACATCGTCGTGGAGATCGCGGCGAACCACGCCGGCCGGGTGCGCGGAGCGGTCGCCGTCGACGGCGGCACGATCGAGCTGTCGCGTGCGTTCCCCGACTGGGAGGAGTGCAGCCGCACACTCGCACCGCCGCGTCTCGCCGGCATGCCCGCGGAGCGGCTGCGCACCTTCGTGCGCGGCGCCCACCCCGACTGGAGCGAGGAGGCGATCGACGGCACGATGCACAACATGGAGCACCACGCAGACGGCACGATCTCGCCCTGGCTCACCTTCGAGCGTCACATCACGGTGCTGCGCGGCCTGTGGGAGCACTCACCCACCGCGCTCTTCCCGCGCATCGAGGTTCCCGTCCTGTTCACCCCCGCCTCGAAAGCCGACGACCAGCACACCCGCACGAAGCGCGAGAGCCATGCCCGGGCGCTCGAACTGGTGCCGCGCGCCAGGGTGGAGTGGTTCGAGCCCGCGGACCACGACCTCCACGCCCAGTTCCCCGCACGGTTCGCCTCCACGGTGCACCGCCATGTCATGGAAGGATTCCTCGCGTGACCACCCCGAGAGTGCTCACCATCATGGGGAGTGGCGAGACCGCACCCACCATGGTCTCCACCCACCGCTCGCTCGTCGCGAGGCTCGGTGGGATAGTGAACGCCACCGTCATCGACACGCCCTACGGGTTCCAGGAGAACGCACCGGAGCTCGCGGAGCGGGCGGTCGCGTACTTCTCGCGCAGCGTGAACATCGACGTCACGGTTGCGGGCCTCACGCGCATGTCGGGCGACGGGGTCGACCAAGTCTCCGTCGAGAGGGGCCTGCGCCACGTGGCCGATGCGAACTGGGTGTTCACGGGCCCCGGGTCGCCGACCTACGCGCTGCGCCAGTGGCGCGGGTCGCCGGTGCACGACCTGCTGGTCGAAAAGCTGCGCACCGGCGGCATCGTGACGTTCGCGTCGGCCGCCGCACTCACCATCGGCTCGCACACCGTCCCGGTGTACGAGATCTACAAGGTCGGCGAGGAACCCAGGTGGGAGACCGGCCTCGACCTCCTCGCGGGCATCGGTGTGCACGCGGCGGTCATCCCCCACTGGGACAACGCCGAGGGCGGGCACCACGACACTCGTTTCTGCTACCTCGGCGAGACGCGGCTCGTCCGTCTCGAGCAGTCACTGCCCGATGACCACTTCGTGCTCGGCATCGACGAGCACACGGCACTCGTGATGGACCTCGATGCCGACACCGCCACGGTCACCGGCCGCGGCACCGTGACGATCCGCGTGCGCGGAGCGGAACGTGTCATCGCCACCGGAGAGACCATCCCCGTCGACGCGTTGCGTACGCCGTCACAGGCACCGTGGGCCGGCGACCCGACCGAACGTTCGACCGCAGGGAGGGTGAGGCCGGAGTCGAGCGGGCCTGCAGGCGCCCTGACAGAACACGATGGTGAGCCGTCAGGAGCAGATGGCCCGGCACACCCCGCCGCGTTCCGCGCGGCGCTCGCATCGGCCGACGCCGAGGGTGCGGTGCGTGCGGCGCTCGCGATGGAGCAGGACCTCGGGGAACTCGAGGGTGCCGGTCTCGCGGCGGCGAGGGCGGAGCTGCGCGGCATGATCAGTGCGCTCGGTGATGCCGCGGTCGGCGGCCTGCAGGACCCGGCGGCACTGGTTGGCCCGTTCGTGGAGGCGATGCTCGAGGTGCGCAGGGTGGTGCGAGCCGAGAAGCGCTACGACCTGAGCGACGTGATCCGCGATTCCTTCGAGCGGCTCGGGGTCGAGGTGCGCGACACGCCCTCGGGCGTCGAGTGGCACCTGCGTTGACGTCGCGGACGGATCAACCCGCGTAGGTGGCTGAGTCCTCGATGCCGAGGTCGAGGGAGACCGCGCGCAGCGCCGAAGGGTCCCCTCCGAGCGTCCCGACCATCGTGACGAAGTTCTCGACGATGAGACCGGCCAGCGAATGGCGTGACTCGCCGGGCCTCCCCGGGAGCTGCTCGTCCGCGAGCTCCGCCGAGAATGGCACGTCGAGCAGCCCACCGATCTCCGCGGGCACGTTCGACGACCACTCGCGGGCACCGAAGACGGCCGGAGCGCTCGACGCGCGGAGTGACTCCGCGACCGCCGCGACGGCGAGAGGGTCGGGGTCGGACATGTCGGGCCTCTGCGCGGCGCCGAGGTAGCCGTAGCCGGAGGCGCGCGCGACGTACACGAACGCATCGTGGTACGTGTACAGCGACCGGTTCCGCACGGGCACCGTCGCAGTGGCCTCCTTCATTGCGGCGTCGATGCCCTGGAGCAGGGCGGACAGCTTCACGTAGTTCTCGTCGAGCAGGGGTATCGCCGCCGGGGCCCGCACCGACAGCGCGTTGCGGATGGCGTTCAGGTACATCATCGCCGTGCCGGGCGACAGCCATGCGTGGGGGTTCGCGAGGTTGTTCACCGAGGGATAGGAGTCGGAGTGCAGCTGCGCCCCGCGGCCGAACGATGCCTCCCCTGTCTCGCACAGTCCGGTGGTGTCGGGGAGCGCGGCGGCGGTGAGCTCGACGATCGCGTCCTCCAGCCCGATGCCGTTCGTGAAGACGATGTCGGCATCCTGGATCGACCTCACGTCCCCGTCGCCCGGGGTCCATGCGTGGATGTTCGAGCCGGCGGGGACGAGTCCGCGCACCTCGATGTCGGTTCCGGCGGCCATCATCCCGACGAGGCTGGTGAGAGGTGCGATCGTGGTGACGACCCTCAGCGGTCGTCCCTCGACGGGCTGCCCCTCGGCGCAGCGCGAGGCGGCCAGCGAGTCCGAGTTGTCATCGGAGCCCGGTTCGGTGAACTCGTCCTCCTCGAGGATCGCCTTCGTGTCCTCGGTGGACGAGGTGTCGGGCCCCGAACCGCACCCGGCGAGAAGCGAGAACGCGATGAGAACGCTGACTGCGGCCCGTTTCATGGCATTGATGCTAACGGGGAGGCCCGCGACGGGGCCCCGGCGGGGCCACGGCCGCCGTCAGCGCGGCGTGGCGCGCATCGTGAACGACCTCACCGCCCTGGCGAAGATGTTCGCCTCCACGTCAGGTTCGGTGACCGCCGTGAGGTCGGTCATCGTGGCCGACATGCGCGTGAACACCGACTTCAGCACGGCACGCGCGAGGTTCGCGCCGATGCACAGGTGCGTCCCGAAGCCGAACGAGATCTGCGGGTTCGGCGACCGCGCGATGTCGAACACGAACGGGTCACGGAACACGCTCCCGTCCCGGTTCGCCGACGGGTACAGCAGGATGATGCGGTCACCCTCGCGCACGGGCTGGTCGCCGATGCGGTCATCGGACGCGGCGGTGCGGAAGAAGTTGTTGAGCGGCGTCACCCAGCGCAGCACCTCCTCCACTGCTCCCTCCACGAGGGACGGGTCGGCCCCCATGGCGTCCCACTGGTCGGGGTGGTCGCAGAAGGCACGCAGGCCGTGGGAGATGGCGGTGCGGGTGGTCTCGGCCCCGCCGGCGATGAAGAGACCGACCTCGTGGAAGACCGATGCGGCGGGCAGTTTCTGGCCGTCGATCTCCGCGTGCGCCCAGATGGACATGAAGTCGTGCGCCGGGCACGCCGAACGCTCGGCCATGACCGGCCCCATCGCGGCGAGGAACTCGCGGTTCGCCTCGTAGAACTCCACCATCGTGGCCTCGTCGCGCTCGCGCATGTCGGTGCGCATGAGACGCTCGCTCCAGGACTTCAGGTCCGGCCACATCTCCTCGGGGAACCCGAGCAGCCGTGTCGTCAACCGTGCCGCAACCTGCGCGGCGATCGACTCCACCACCTCGAAAGTGCCCTGGCGCAGGCAGTCCTCCACGAGGTCGGCCACGAGTGCATCTATCTCCGCCTGCCGACGCGCGACGGCGGCACGGGTGAGCTCGCCCTGCACGAGCATCCGCTGCTGACGGTGGCGAGGGTCGTCCTGGGCGATCATGTTCGCCTCCTCGGGCGACCACACGGCCCGGTACCCGCGGCCGGACACGAACACAGACGACCTTCGTTCCACGTCCATCACATCGGCATGCCGTGTGACCGCCCAGAGTCCGTTCCTCTCGTCCCGGTACACGGGCTCGTTCGTGCGCATCCACGCCCAGATGTCGTGCGGGTTCGAGCGGTAGAGCTCCGGGTCGAGCAGGTCGACGTCGGGTCGTGTGTCGATGCGGTTCCCCGTTGCGGTCATGTCAGCGCATCCCCCTTGCGTTGTCCCGTGCGACCTCGGACCACGCGCGTGACACCGAGTCGTCGGGTTCGCCCGGCAGGCCGAGCACCTTCTCCCCCAGTATGTTCCGCTGCACCTCGCCCGTGCCACCCCCGATGGTGAGTGCCCTCGCGAACATGTACCCGCTGTACCAGCTGCGCGAGCGCAGGGTCTTCGGGCCCTCCCTGTCGCCGGTGAGCATCGCACCGGCGCCGATGAGGTCGCGTGCCACCTCCATCGCTCGCTGGCCGTGTTCGTCCGCCATGATCTTGCGGATGCTCGCCTCGGGGCCGGGCTGATCGCCGCGCAGGCGTGCCGCGAGCGTGCGCATCCTCACGACATCCAGCACGGTGTGCTCGATCCACAGCGATGCGAGCCGTTGCCGCATCACGGGGTCGGTGACTCCGAGACTGCGCGCCTCGTCGACGATGTCGAGTGCCGTCGGCCCCGCGCCCCACAGCACGCCCGAGGACGACAGGGACACACGCTCGTTCCCGAGCGTGACCTTCGCGAGCCGCCA
>JBJTFB010000024.1:0-4909 GCA_046093205.1 Acidimicrobiales bacterium | reverse complement strand
CCCGTTGCGCAGGTACCGCCCGTCGAGTTCTGCGGGCAGGGTGCCGGTGACCGGCAGGTCGAAGGCGGTGGTCTCTGTGTCGACCGGGGCGAGGTTGCCCGACAGGAAGGGGTTCGGCCGGCGCTCGGTGGTGCTCATGGGCTCATCGTATGTCGGGGCCCGGGGCGGTTGGTCAGGCGGTCAGGTCACCGACACATGCTGGGCCCACCATTCCCGTGCGGCCGCAAGAATCTCGCCGTCGGTCATTGCCTCAAGGTTCGAGGACATCGCCCCAGTCACGAGCCGTGCCACTTGGGGCTCCCTGCGCTCGAGGTACTGCACGAAACTCAGCATGGCGTTCGCCTTCCCCTTGCCATGGCCCACCAACAGCACCTCGGAGGCTCCCGACACCGCGCGGGCCACCGCCGCGTAGAACGAGGGGTCATCGATGCGACGGTGGTGCATGTGGTCGTCCTGGGAGGGTCGCACGTGCCGCTGCTCACGGTGGGGGTCGTCGGACAGGATCACGTGCGGCACCGAACCCGGGCCGATGCCCATGTCCCACACTCGGGCCTCCCGCGTGGTGATCGCCACCACCATGAATCGTCCTGCAGCCACGGCACCTCCCGTCCCGAATGGGCCACATGGTGGCGGGTTCGTTACGGTCTCTCGCACGATGTCCGGTGAGAAGAACACTCCTACCGCTGCCAGGCCGCTGGAAGGTATCCGCGTACTCGATTTCACGCGCGTGCTCTCCGGCCCGCACTGCACGAGGATGCTGTGCGACCTCGGCGCAGAGATCATCAAGGTGGAGCCGCCCGACGGCGACCTCACGCGTTTCGCGTACCCGCGGGTCGGCTCGGTGTCGACCTACTTCACGCAACAGAACGTCGGCAAGTTGAACATCTCGCTCGACCTCAAGAGACCCGAGGCGACCGGGATCATCATGCGCCTCATTGCACGGTGCGACGTTCTCGTCGAGAACTACCGCGCAGGGGTGATGGAAAAGCTCGGCCTCGGGTGGGATGCCGTGCACCGGGCCAACCCGCGTCTCGTGTACGCCTCGATCAGCGGCTACGGCGGAACCGGTCCGTGGGTGAACAGGCGCGCGTACGCAAGCGTGATCAATGCCGAGACAGGCATGACCGGCATCCAGTCGCGAGCACACGGCGGGCATCTCGGCAACGACCCCCACAGTCACGGTGACGTGTACACCGGCATGGAGACGGCGGCGGGGATCCTTGCGGCGCGTTTGCAGCGCACCCGCACGGGTGAGGGCCAGCACCTGGATGTGTCAATGGCCCAGACCATGCTGTATGTGAATGAACACACACAGAGCGAACTGTTCGAGGGAGAGGTGAGCGACAACGTCATTCGCTCGTTCCAGCCCGGCGACTACCCCATCCTGCGAACGGGGGACGGACGCGACGTGCTGATCAGCGGTCATCCGGCGGAGGCGGGAACCTTCAATCTCTTCCTGGACGCACTCGGTCGGCCCGAACTTGCCGACGACCCCCGCTTCGTCGATGTCGCGTCGCGCAAGAGGAACATCGGGGACCTTCTCGCGATCATCAGGGAGTGGGCGGCCACGTTCCCCGGCACGGAAGCGATGGAACGCGAGTGCGACCGCGCGGGTCTCGCCTTCGGTGTGCTGCGGACGATGGACGAACTGGTCGCCACCGACTGGGCCCGTGAGCGCGGCGTGACGGTCGAGATCGACGACCGCAACGGCGGCTCGTTCCGTGTCCCGAACTCACCGTGGGTGTTCTCCGGCGCCGACACCGGCCTCCGCGGGTCCACCAGGTACCGCGGGGAGGACAACGCCTCCGTCCTCCGGGAGCTCTGCAGCATGGACAACGCGGACATCGAACGTCTCACTGCCGACGGTGTGCTGTCGTCACGGCTCCCCCGGCAACGCTGACGCCTCAGCGGCCGCTGTGGCCGAAGCCTCCACCTCGGTCGTTCTCATCGAGCTCGTCGACCTCAACCCAGGAGATCTCCTCCACCTTCTGGATCACCAACTGCGCGATGCGGTCGCCGCGTCGCACCTCGAACGGTGCGGTGGGGTCGGTGTTCAGCAGCACCACCTTCAGTTCTCCCCGGTAGCGACTGTCGATGAGACCGGGTGAGTTCGCCGCCGTGAGGCCGTGGTTCAGGGCGTTGCCGCTGCGCGGAAGAACGAATCCGGCGTATCCGGGCGGAATGGCCACCGCGAGACCGGTCGGCATCAGGAGCCGGCCGCCGCCCGGCGGAACCGTCCCGTCCTCGCGGGCGTGCAGGTCGACCCCGGCATCGCCCTCGTGTGCGTACCTCGGCAGCGGCAGACCCGCGTCGAGCCGTTTCACCTGCACCTCCATCATGCCGACACGCTATGTCGCAGGTCCGGCTGGGCGGCCATCGGCGGTGCCCAATTAGATTGGGCGGGTGCTGGTGTGGATGGACCTCGAGATGACAGGTCTCGACCCCTCCGTGCACGCGATCGTGGAGATCGCAACGGTGGTCACCGACGACGACCTCAACGTGGTCGCCGAAGGCCCCGACCTCGTGGTGCACCAGTCCGATGATGTGCTGGCGCAGATGGACGACTTCGTCACCAACATGCACACCGTTTCGGGGCTTCTTCCGCTCATCAAGGCGTCCACCATCGGCAACGACGACGCGATGCGGCTCACCCTCGAGTTCATCAGGCAGCACGTGCCGGAGCCGCGCAGCGTGCCGCTGGCCGGCAACTCCATCGGCACCGACCGGCGCTTTCTCGCGAAGTACATGACCGACATCGAGAACCACCTCCACTACCGCTGCGTCGATGTGTCCAGCGTGAAGGAGCTCGTGAAGCGCTGGTACCCCGGCATGGAGCACTCACGGGCACAGAAGGCCGTCACCCACCGCGCCATGGACGACGTGCGCGAGAGCATCGAGGAACTCCGGTGGTACCGGGAGCATGCGTTCCGCACAGTCGACGCCGGGAAGAAGGCTCCGTGACCGACACAGCACCGCGGCCGCAGAAGTCCGAACAGCTACAGGCAACCGACGAGATCGTCGAGGTCGCACCGGGCATCCTGCGCACGCAGTTGCCTGCGAACCTCACGGGCCTCGGACACGTGAACATGTACGTGCTGGAGGACGAGCGTGGCGCGGCGGTGATCGACCCCGGCATGCCCACGAAGGAATCGTGGCTGGCCGTGAACGACCGCCTGCGGCAGATCGGCATCCCGCTGCGCCGGGTGCACTCGGTGATCGTCACCCACAGTCACCCCGACCACTACGGCGGTGCCGAGCGCATCCGGGCCGAGTCGGGTGGTGACATCGTGACGCACCGCCTGTTCCGCACGTTCTTCGACCCGACCGAGCCGCCCGACCTCGATGTGGAGGAGGCGGCCACGTTCATGCGCAGCCCGTTCGACCCCCCGCCGTGGGGCGGGCCGGCAATGCAGATGGAGTTCGGCCGCAAGGTACGGATGAGGGTGGCGCGTCGTTTCCCCCGGCTCCTGCGCGCGCCGCGACCCACGGTGCGCATCGACGAGTCGCAGCGGGTGCGCTTCGCCCGTCGTGAATGGATGCCGGTGCACACCCCGGGCCACACTGCCGATCACCTCTGCCTGTTCGACCCCGAGACCGGCACCCTGGTCAGCGGGGACCACGTGCTGCCGAACATCACGCCGCACATCAGCGGCCTCACGCCGCACGGCGACCCCCTCACGCTCTTCTTCGAGTCACTGGACAAGATCGGTGTGTTCGCCGACAGGGTGAACATCTCGCTTCCCGCGCACGGAACTCCCTTCACCAACACCGGCGAGCGGGTGCAGCAGATCAAGCACCACCACGAGGAGCGCCTGCAGAAACTGCGCACCATCAGCGCCGACCTTGGCAGGCCGGCCAACGTCATGGAGTTCGCCCAGCAGCTCTTCTCGCCGCGGGCGCAGGGTTCGATGGCAGACAGCGAGACGTTCGCACACCTGGAGCACCTGCGCATCCTCGGTGAGTTCGAGCAGCGCGAGCGTGATGGCCTGCTGGAGTACGTGATCAGCTGAGCGGGCCCACCCAGGCGGCCGCCCGGGTGTCACCGGCGCACGACAAGATCATCGACACTCCATCATCGTTCGTCCACGTTCGGTCGAGCACCTCGCCCGGTTCCACCTGCTGCACATGCTCCACCACCGCGCGCAGACCCTCACGCTCGTTCACATCGGCGGCGAGATGTTCCTCGACGACCTCCCAGTACGCGGCGTTGTTCATGTGCCCGACTGTGTCGTAGTCACTGAACCGCAGTGGCCACACCTCAGTGCGTGCAGCCGAGCGGTCGAACCCGTCATGACGCAGGATCAGCCGGGGGCCAACACGGCGTCCGCCGGATGACTCCGCAAGCACAGGTGCGACATCGGCAGGAACCCGGCTCGGTTGCAGGGTGTCCCGGTCGACATGCACCCAGAGCGCCGCGGCATCGACCAGCGGTGTTCCGTCAACCGACGCGATGCGTGTGCGACGCTCGGCCCAGTGCGACCCGTGGCCACCGCACCACGTGGTGAGGTCGATCTCCTCGAGATACACGGGGAAGCGGTGCACATGCACCACGGTGCGGCGCACCACCCACCAGTGCGGGTCGCTCCATCGGGCATCCCGGCCGTCGTCGTTCGCCACGTCCTGCAGGTAGCGGCACACGGCATCGAGCCGCAGACGACCCTTCGGGGTGGCATCCCCGAGGCGCACCCGCCGTCGGGTGCGGAACTCACGACCCGCTCCCGTGGGCTCCACCATCTCGAACGCTCTCGAGGCGGCACCGAAGGACATCCCTGAAACCCTAGTACCACAAGGGTTTCGTGCCGCCCGACGGGGTCCGTGGAAAATACGCCTTGACCCGGGCCGGAACCCTGTGGTTGCCTATCGAGGCCATGCGTACGAATCCCGCGACCGCAGCAACCATGACCACGGC
>JBJTFB010000023.1:0-7423 GCA_046093205.1 Acidimicrobiales bacterium | reverse complement strand
CGAGACCGACGACGACGCCAGCCCGGCCTCACGCTTGAGACGGTGCACGCGGTGCAGGGCGATCTGCTGGCGCACGAACTCCTTCACGGGGGCGAGACCGATGAGACGGTCGAGCTGCTTGCGGGGCATCTCGGCCTCCCGACGCTCCTCCTCCTTCTTCATCTCGATGCGGGTCTCGCGCAGCTTCCTGCGGCGCTCCTCCACGCGGTGCCGTGTCTTCAGCTGGCGGTACGACTTCTGCGACTTCTGCCAGAGGGTGAGCAGGTCGTCCATCACGGCCGCGACCGACTCGGGGGCCACCTCGCCCTCGGTCATCGTGTGGCGGACAACGATCCTGCCCTCGCCGATTCCGGTACCGCCCATGTCGTAACCCATCACGAGGACCGTGCCGAACCTCACAGCCGACCCCCAGTAGTCGGCATCGCGACGGAACTGGTTCACGTCCATGTCCTCGCAGTAGCTGCCCACGTACATGTGGAACGTCACACAACGGGTGCCGGCCCGGTCGTCGAACCGCACACGGACGGTCGCCCCCGAGGGGCCCTCGGGATCGGGGTAGGCAGTGGGACGGAAGGACATCGGGTGGTCGTCCGGTTCGGTGGTTCCGGCGACCCTCCCCATGGTCTCGAGGATGTCGGCAACGGTGGTCTTCAGGTTCAAGTGGTCTCCTTGGTCGGTGGATGGGTTGTGGGTTGACGGACAAGCCGTCCGGGCGAAAAAACACCCCCCACCCTTGGGGTGGGGGGCCGCAGTATAAGAACTTCAAAATTCGCCACGGATGGCTGCGAAACGGGCCAAATCAGTGAGAAAGGATGGGAAGGCCCCTACACGGACCCGTCACCCATAGGAGGGGCAGGCGCCCTCATCGTCGTGTCGACTCTCGGGGTGGCCGCAGTTGTCGCACTCCGGGTCATCTTCGTCGGGCACCGAGTTGAGGTCGTCCCACCATTCCTGGCGGGCCTGGCGCCGTGCGGCCTTCTTCTTGCCGTGCCGGTACCCGAGATAAAAGCTGAACAGACCCACGCGATTTGAGGACTCCTCTACTATTATAGGAAATGGCCTTGAAACCCTTTCGTTCCAATAGGTTGCGAGACGAAACCTTCTAAACCGCCCCATGCGCCACTGGTGGTCATCCTGCATGCGGGTCAATGCCCCGCGACCGGAGGATCGCCCAGCACTGGTGGATCCAGTTGTTGGTGCGGTACACGAAGTAGGCGCGCGAGGCATACGGGTTCTCCGGCCGGGCCGGGAACGTCCCGTGGACCTGCCGCCACAGGAGATGGTTCACGTATTCCCGCAGTTCGTCGTTCGAGAGCGACTCAAGAATCTCGTGCACGAGGCCGGTGCGGCCGGCAGTGGGGTCTGCATACGGGTTCTGTGGGGTGTCCATGGAGCTCCTTGGGGTCGGTGTGGTGGTTGTCGCCACCGGGAGCCCCCGGGATTGTGTGCTCGCGCACCCCATCGCCCGAGGGCAGGCACCGTGGCCGGGTCGGCTCGGTTGCCGGGTGCGGTTCTCACCGCACCACTCCTGATGTCCCGCCCATCCTGCCACGGGGGTGTGTCGCGGTGGGACGAAACTCAGACCCCGCGGACGAACGCTGTCACGGAGTCGGCGATCATCTGCACGGCGACCGCGGCGAGGATCATGCCCGCCACCCTGGCCAGGAGAATCACCCCCGCTGCGCGAACCACCCGCACCACGATCCCGCTAAAACGCAGCGCCAGAAGGGACACCAGCAGAGCCGCTCCGATGCCCCCGAGCACACTGAACCACTCGGCGGTTCCCTGGGCACGCTCGAAGAACACGATGGTGGCCACGATGGTTCCCGGCCCCGCGAGGAGCGGGGTGCCGAGAGGAACCATCGCCACCGATGTCCGCTGCTCGGGGGTCGCCACCTCGTAGGAGTTCTCGTGACCCTTGCCGTAGAGCAACTGAAGTGCGACAAGCAGGAGCAGCAGTCCACCCGCACCCTGCAGGGCCGGCACCGATACGTTGAGGTAGTCGAGGATCGACTGGCCGCCGATCGCAAACATGGAGATCACCAGGAATGCGGTTCCGATGGCGAGATAGGCGGCCCGGTGGCGTTCCTTTGCCGAGAGCCGTTGGGTGACGGCGAGAAAGATCGGCACGTTCCCGGGTGGGTCGAGAATCACAAGCATCGTCACGACCACTTCACCGAACAGAGTCACGTGCCGAGGCTAGTGAGGGCCGGCCGACCCGACTGGCCACACGTCGGTGCTAGGAACTCATCGACTGCACGCACGGAGGTGCACGAATGGACTTCATGAACGACCCACGGCACCAGGCGCACTACGCCCTTGCGCACCAGGCAATCCCGAGCCTCATCGAGGAGCACGGCACCGGGTTCATGCTGCGGCTGATGGCCGAGGGCGCTGGTCCTCTCGTGGAGGGCTGGCGACGCGTTGCTGCCGACCGCGGATTCCCGGCCGACCTCCGCGAGCAGGATTTCTCGGTCGTCGGACCCACCCAGAACGAGGACCTCTGCCTGGTGGCCGACGGGGACCGTCGGTGGGCCGTGCTGTTTCTGATGATGCCCGAGGTGATGGCGCCCCTCGAGAGTGAGGTGGGCACATTCGTGTGGGAGATCAACGACGGCACCCTGCGCTACTTCACCCTCGAGGTGGGAATGTCATTCGACGGTTCGGTCGGCTCGGGAAGGATTCTGTGCGAATGGAGGGACGGCAACCACCTCAACTTCGGTGGTGTCGACGTGGCCGACTACGCGCAGCTCCGTGATGCGGTGCTCAGTGTCATCACCGCCTGAGGGGTTGGCGCTGCGCCCTACACCGGGTATCATCAGGTTCTCGGCTTCCCCGCTCTGACGGGTCGAGGCATGCGACACAGGAAACAGGCGATTCTGCCTGCCCTCACATCCCCTTGCTGACAACACACCGTGCCTGCACGGCTGTGCTCACGCGCCCGACAACACGCATGTGATCCAACGACCCCCACACCCACCAAAACCCGGAAACCAACAAGGAGAACAGATGAACCCTGATGACTTCGAGACTTTCAACCACCACCACGAGACCGAACTGAAGGAGGGAATCGACCGATCGATACGGCTCCTCGAGCAACTGCGGCACCTTCTCGAGCACCTCGACTTCGATGACATCGGGCCGTGGGATCTCTCCTGCCTGGTGCAGCATGCCGACGCGATGCTTGGCGCCGTGGGGAGCATCCTCAGGGGACACGTGCTCTACCTCATGCACCGGGCCGAGTTGACGATGATCCGGGGGATCGAGGAGAGCGACTCCCTCAGCACAGAGGAGAAGGAGTCACTCATCGCACTGAGTGACCAGGCGATCCTGATGTCCGTCGGGGGGACCGAGATCGAGACCCATCGCGAGCACATCGACGGGGATGCCGTGTGCACACACCTTCTCACGGTGATGGACGCCGTCTACTACGTGAGTCGGTGCGTCAACGACCGGCACGTCCAGACGCTGAAGTTCGCGACGCTGGACGAGGCGAGAGTTGCCGGAGGATTTGCGGCCTGACGATCAGGCGGCGTCCAGCAGCATCAGTGCGCCAAACACGAAGAACGACACGGCCGCACCGATCCTGATGGCACGTTCCGGCAGGCGGTCGCCGAGCACCTTGCCCACCCAGATGGCGAGTGCATCGGCGGCCACCATGCCGATCGTCGACCCCGCCCAGGTGCCAACAAGGCCGTTGTCGGTTGCGAGCGCGACGGTGGCGAGCATGGTCTTGTCGCCCAGCTCGGCGAGGAAGAACACGCCGCCCACGGCCAGCACCGCGTTGCGGCCGGTCTTCTGCACGGCCTTCTCGTCATCCTCGGAGAGACGATCACCGCGCAGGGTCCAGGCGCCGAAAAGGACGAACGCGATCCCTCCGACGAGGTTGATTGCGTCAGTGGGGAGCGCCGCCCCCACGGCGCCTCCGATGGCAACCGAGATCAGGTGCACCGCCGCGGTCGCGAGAGTGATACCCACCAGCACCTCGATTGCGCGGAACCGCGTGGCGAACGCAAGCGCCATCAACTGGCTCTTGTCCCCCAGCTCGGCGACGAAGATCACCCCGAAACTGAGCAGGAATGCCTCGAGCACGACAGTTGACGCTAGTGGACAGCACCGGTACCGGGAGAGTGACGTGCACGGACTCGTCTAGTTTGGGGTCATGACGAGGTCCCTTCGCTCATCTCATTCCTGGCTCGTCACAACACTGGCAACGACCGCCGCAGTCGGTGCGAGTGTCGTCGCAGCGGGTGCGGCAACTGACTCGGCACGGTTGCCTCGCACGGACTTCCCGGCGTGCTCTGCCACGCAGACCACCTACTGCATCTCGGAGGTCCAGATCACCGACGGTGGGGTCAACAGAACAACAAGGTGGGTCGCGACCGGTTCACCCACTCTCGATTCCGCCGGCGCGCCGAACACGAAGACCTTCACGACGTTCGGTTCCACGGCCACCAACTACCCCGGCCGCTGGAGCTACGACGGCTTCCCGGTGGCAACGCGTGAGTTCGACGGCGTGTACGTGAAGGTTGCCCCCGCGAACGAGTTCACTGACACGATGCAGGTCGCCGTCGAGCCCGCCGGTCCGTCGGCAGCCGGTGTCGTCGGCCGCGTGAAGGATCCCGCAACGAGCCGTGTCACGTCACTTCCGGCCGACATGAAGGTGAAGGTGACCGTCCGGCTCGGGGAACTGAACCCGGCAGTCACCATGGCCGTCGGCAACGACATGAACGTCACACGCATTCTCGACGGTGCCGTGCAAGTGATGAGCTTCGAGGGCAGCCCCACGGCTGTGGCCCAGCAGGCATCATCGGCGGACTGCGACAGCACAACATCAGTGGCGGTGGCCAAACCCAACCAGTTGTTCGCAATCGTCGCGTTCAAGAATGGGCGTGACCCGTACGGTGTCGACGGTCTGAGCGGCGACATGTTCGTCACCAGCAACGGAGTCTGCAGGCTCACCACGCCGGTGTGGAACCAGTCCGCGATGTCGATGGACTTCACCGCAGCGGCCCCGCACTTCGCCCCCGACGGGACAACCGTCAACACCGGTTTCTACAGGGCGGTCATTCCCGCCGGCGATGCAGACCTTCTGTTCGGTCTCAAGAGTCTTGATGCCGTGACACCCACGACCACGGTCCCTGGAACGACGACCACCGTTCCTTCCAGCACGACCACTGTGTCCTCTGCCGGTGTGTCGGCCTCGGCATTCATCAGCGCGAACAAGTCGCTCACCGTCGAGGTGCGTGATGCGGGTGACACTCAAGTGACGTCATCACGGAACGTGGCCTTTGATGGATCGAGGTTCATCGTGACCGCGACGGGCTTCACCTACTCCACCAAGACGCTCCGCATGAGAATGGGAACCCCCACCAACGCCCCGAAGAGAATCTCGAAGGTCGCCACCGGTGTGAAGTCGCGCACCTTGACTGTCACCATTCCGAACAGTGACGCAAACACCAACTACCGGACATACGTCAAGTCAGCAAAGTTGAAGAAGGCTGTGGCATTGAAGTGCCGGAAGAAGGGGAAGACGGTTGTCTGTGTGTCGGGCAAGCTCGCAACCGGCAGCTGGAACCTCGAGATCACACCCACAAGGGACGGAATGGCTGCCGCCTCGAGCAAGAAGGCCATCAGGGTTCCCTAGCCCCGCCGGTCAGCCGGCGAACGACTGCATGCGGGCGGCCAGTCGCCGGTGTGTTGCAAGCATCTCGTCCACCCGTCCGCTCACCAGCTGACCGCCGCGCACCACCGCACGGCCGTGCACGATGGTCTCGCGTGCCGATGCCGGACCGCAGCGCAGCCACGTCTCCACCGGGTCAGCGATGCCGCCGGCGAACTGCACACCGGTGAGATCCCACACCGCGATGTCCCCCACCGCTCCCGGGGCGAGCGTGCCGATCTCACCGATGCGACCGAGACAACCCGCACCGCCAATGGTGGCCACCTCGAGGGCCATGCGGGCATCCGCCGCGCCGGCACCCGACCGCAGCTTGGCCAGAAGCATCGCCTGACGTGCCTCGAGCCAGAGAGATGCGCTGTCGGCTGATGACGACCCGTCGACCCCGAGACCCACGTGCACACCTGCGCTGCGCAGGTCAACCACGGGCGCGATGCCCGAGGCAAGGATCAGGTTCGACGATGGACAGTGTGCGGCTCCCACGCCCGCCCTTCCGAGTTCCACGATCTCATCTGCGTTCGGCATCACGCAGTGGGCAACCCAGGTGCGGTCGGACAACCAGCCGACGTCCCGCAGGTACTCGAACGGCCTGCACCCGAACGTGGCCAGGGAGAAGTCGTCGTCCTCAGAGTTCTCCGCAAAGTGCGTGTGCAGCCGCACATCGAGCTTCTCGGCAAGTTCCGCAGAGCGCACCATGAGGTCGCGCGTCACGCTGAACGGCGAGCACGGTGCGAGTGCCACGCGGGTCATTGCCCCGAACGAGCGGTCGTGGTGACGTTCCACTGCGGCCTGTGACAGCGCGAGAATCTCGTCGTCGTCCTGCACCACGTCGTCCGGCGGGAGACCACCGTCCTTCTGTGACAGCGACATCGACCCGCGCGTGGGATGAAACCTGACACCGAGGTCGCGTGCAGCCTCGATCTCGGCCGACAACAGGTCTCCGCCACCGCGTGGGTGAAGGTACAGGTGGTCGGTGCTCGTGGTGCAACCCGATAGCGCGAGCTCGGCCAGACCCACCCACGCCGACACGTGTGCGCTCTCCTGGTCAAGGGCACGCCACAGCGGGTACAGCGTCCGCAGCCAGCCGAACAGCGGTGCGCGTGTCATCGGCGGGACCGCGCGGGTTAGGTTCTGGTACAGGTGATGGTGGGTGTTCACGAGACCCGGCGTGACGAGACACCCCGACGCATCGATCGACTCCTTCGCCTCGGGGACGGGGTCGGTCGACGACCCGACGGCCGACACGAGACCGTCTGTCACCGCCACCCAGCCACCGTCGAGCTCCCGCCGTGCACCGTCCACGGTGGCCACGTACCCGTTGCGCACCACGAGGTCTGCCATGGTGCTCACTGCATCGACTCCAGCACCATTGCGATGTCGGCAGGCGTGGTCTCGGGGTTCACGATGCACAACCGTAGACAGGTCTCGCCCTTCCACGAGGTGGGAACGGCGAACGTGATGCCGTCAGCCAGCACCCGGTCGCTCCACACGTCATAGTCGGCCGTGGTCCAGCCCACCCTGCGGAACAGCAGCACCGAGAGCTCGGGCTCCATGATCAGCTCAAGATGACCGGCAGCCCGGACAAGGCCGGCGCCCTCCATCGTGACCCTGAGCGTGTGCTCCACAGCGTCGCCGTAGGCCGCCGTGCCGTGCGTGGCGAGGCTGAACCACAGCGGCAGTCCCCGTGGACGGCGCGACAGATGGTGCGCATAGTCGCTGGGATTCCAGTCATCACCTGTGTGC
>JBJTFB010000022.1:0-8346 GCA_046093205.1 Acidimicrobiales bacterium | reverse complement strand
CGCCCATGCGGGAGCGCGGGTGGGGCCGGGTGCTCGCGATCACGTCCTCCTCGGTGCGCCAGCCGGTGCCGTACAGCATCCTGTCGAACACGGCGCGCGCGGGGGTCACTGCGTCCCTGACGACGGTGTCGCGGGAGATCGCGGCCGACGGCGTCACGGTGAACACCATCCAGCCCGGGACGCACGCAACCGACCGCATCCGCCAGCTCTACGGCGAGAACATGGATGCCGCGGCGGCCACCGTGCCGACCCGCACCGTGGGCGACCCGTACGACTTCGGTGCGCTGGCGGCGTTCCTGTGCAGCGACCAGGCGAAGTTCGTCACCGGTGCGAACCTGCAGGTGGACGGCGGCGCGTACGCCGGCCTGATCTAGGGGCCGGGAACCGTGTTCACCCACATCGTCACCTTCGAGTGGAACGACGACGTGCCCGAGGGCCACGCCGACACCGCGCGCGCCGCTCTCGAGGCCTACGCCCGCACGCTGGACGGCTGCATCTCGTATGCCTGCGGGCCCGACGCCGGTCTCGGGCCCGACAACGCCGACTTCGCCGTGGTCGCGGTGTTCGAGAACGAGGCCGCGTGGCACGCCTACGACACCGCCGACGAGCACAACCGCATCAGGGCCGAGATCTTCAGGCCCTGGGTTGCACGTCGTTCCGCGGTGCAGATCCGCGGCTGACCCTGAAGGTGGGGCTCTCCCAGCCCTTCCTCGCCTCCCAACGGTCGGAGATCCACCAGGCCAGCAGCACCACGGCCCAGCCGGCGAGCGCATCGACGAAGAAGTGCTCGCCGAAGTACACGAGCGTGGCCGCCATCGTGAGTGGGAAGAGCAGGGCGACCGCCCGCACGCGCCACGATGAGTTGCGCGTGAACCACAGTGCCACCAGCAGCGCGAGCCCCGAGTGGAGCGAGGGCATCGCAGCAACGGGGTTCAGCACCGCGGCGCCGCGGTCGATCGTCTTCGAGATGGTCTTCAGGTTCAGCTCCCACCAGCCGCGGCCCGTGATGCGTGAGATCTGCGGGCCGATGCCGAGCTGCGACACCATCCACGGCGGTGCGGCGGGGAACACGATGAAGACGCCGACCGACACGTAGAGGGTGATGGCGAAGCGGCGCACGTACTGCAGCCATGCGGTCCGGTTGCGCACCCGCAGGAACGCCAGCGGAACCACCGGCAGCACGAAATGGGACATGTACACGATGGCGCCGCCGACGTCGTACCACTTCACGTCACCCGGGGTGTACAGACGCCACTGCAGCCACAGGTTCGGGTTGTGGTCGATGAACAGGATGCGGTCGAGGTTCTGGAGGAGCGTGTAGTTCACCCCGACACCCAGCTGGTCGGCGAGCCCGCGGCTGTAGTCGTAGGCGATGTAGATGGCCACGAGGGCCACCCAGTCACGCGCGGTCTGCTTCACCTCGCCGGCGGACCTGCCCACGGCCGAGAGCCCGAACGCGACTGCCATCCATGTGAGCACGAGTAGGCGGTCGATGGGGATGCCCCACACGAAGATGCTCCACAGGAGCGCCACGGAATAGGTGACCAGGAGCGCACGGCGGACGCTGCTCCACCTGTCCCCGGACGCAACAGCGGACGTGTCGGGGGCTGTCACGGGCTCTCAGGTTATGGTCCGCGCGCATCGCGCGGGCGGCAGGCTCAGGCCGAGGCCTGCTCCAGTGCGCGGCGCACCAGCACCTTCGCGAGGTGCTCGCGGTACTCGGCGGTGGCGTTGTTGTCACCCTGCGGCTCGGCCTCGGCGGCGGCGAGTGCCGCGGCATCGGCAACGGACGCACCCTTCGCGATCGCGTCGGCCACGCTGGTGGCGAGAACGGGGGTGGACCCCATGTTCACGAGCGCCACGCCGGAGCGGTTCCCGTCGCGCCATGCGGCCACGCCGACAATCGCCCAGTCCTGGGCGCGGCGGTTGAACTTCTGGAACGACCAGCCGGCACCGTTCATCTTCGGCACGCGGATCTCGGTGAGCATCTCGTCGGCCGCGAGTGCGGACTCGAGGAAGCCGGTGTAGAACGCCGAGGCGGGGATCTCCCTGGTGCCGTTCGGGCCCTGCGCCACGTAGGTGGCGCCGAGGGCGAGCGTGGTGGCGGGGAGGTCGGATGCGGGGTCGGCGTGCGCGATGGATCCACCGATGGTGCCGCGGTGGCGCACCTGCGGGTCACCCACGTGCGACGCGGCGTGGGCCAGCAACGGCGCATTGGCGAGCACGACAGGGTTGGTCTCCACCTCGCGGTGCCGCGTGAGCGCACCGATGGCGATGTGGTCGCCCGCGTCACGTACGTACGAGAGGTCGGAGAGGCGCGCGATGTCCACCAGGACGGCGGGCTGTGCGAGACGCAGCTTCATGAGGGGGAGCAGCGAGTGTCCACCGGCAAGGAACTTCGCGTCGTCGCCGTACTGGCCGACGAGGGAGATTGCCTCGGCGGCGGAGCCGGCGCGCTTGTAGTCGAAAGGTGCGGGGATCATCCGTGCGTCCTTACTTCTTCGCCGCGGCGAGCACGGACTTCACGATGTTGTGGTAACCGGTGCAGCGGCAGAGGTTGCCCTCGAGGCCGATGCGCACGTCATCCTCTGTGGGCGAGGGGATCTCGTCGAGAAGGCTGATGGCCGCCATGACCATGCCCGGTGTGCAGTACCCGCACTGCAGGCCGTGGTTCTCCATGAACGACTTCTGCATCGGGTGCATCTCGTCGCCCCTCGAGATTCCCTCGATGGTGGTGACGGTGCAGCCGTCGGCCTGCACGGCCAGCATCGTGCACGACTTCACGCTCTCGCCGTCGACATGCACGGTGCACGCACCGCAGCTGCTGGTGTCGCACCCGATGTTCGTGCCGGTGAGGCCGAGGTGCTCGCGGATGTAGTGCACGAGGAGCGTGCGGGGCTCGACATCCCCCTCGCGGGTGGCGCCGTTGACGGTCATCGAAACCTTCATGATGTTCTCCTGTTTCTCCCGGTGGTTCAGTTCTTCGCTGATGCGATGGCGGCCCACACGCGCTGGGGCGTGCACGGCATCTCGATGTGACGCACACCCAGGTGCGACACGGCGTCAACCACGGCCGACTGCAGTGCCGGCGTGGAGCCGATGGTGCCCGACTCGCCGATGCCCTTGGCGCCGATGAGGTTCACCGGGGTGGGCGTCTCCATGTGCACCACGGTCACGCTCGGCAGCTCGGCCGCCGAGATGAAGCCGTAGTCGGCGAGGTTCGACGTGGTGGGGTTGCCGTCCGCGTCGTACAGCACCTCCTCCAGCAGTGCCTGCGCTGCACCCTGGGCGACGCCGCCGTGGATCTGGCCCTCGAGCAGCATCGGGTTCAGCACGCGGCCCGCGTCGTCGCACGCGGTGTGCGCGACGTGGGTGACCTTGCCGGTCTCGGTGTCGACCTCGACCACCGCGACGTGGGCGCCGAAGGGGAAGGTGGCACCCGGGACGCCGATGAACTCGTCGTGGCTCAGGCCGCCGTTCGGCTTCTCGGCCGATGCGAGTTCGGCCCATGTGCGGGCGACCGCAGGGGTGCCCGCCACATGGAACGCGCCGCGCTCGGTGTCGAGCACCACGTCGGCCTCGTTCGCCTCGAGCAGGCGGGCCGCGACCTTCTTCGCCTTGTCCACGAGGGTGCCGGTCACCGACCACACGGCGTTGCCGCCCTGCTGAAGTGAGCGCGAGCCCATCGTGCCCGAACCCACCGGTGTGAGGTCGGTGTCGCCCCAGACAAGGTCGATCTTCTCGATCGGTATGCCGGTGCGCTCGCTCGCAAGCATGGCCCATGACGTGGCGTGGCCCTGGCCGTGGGGGGAGGTGCCGGTGTAGATCACCGCACGGCCGTCCTCTAGCACCTCGACCTTCGCCTGCTCGCCGTTGCCGACGCCACCCGTGATCTCCACGTACACGGACACTCCGACGCCGATCTGCACCGGGTTGCCCGATGCGCGGCGCACGGCCTGCTTCTTGCGCCAGCCTGCGTAGTCGGCCGCGGCGAGTGCGCGGTTCAGCGCCTCCTCGTAGTCACCCACGTCGTAGGTCTGGCCGACGACCGTGGTGTGGGGCTCCATGAACCTCGGGATGAGGTTCTTGCGGCGCACCTCGGCGGGGTCCATGCCGATCTCGAGGGCGAAGAGGTCCATCGCGCGCTCCACAGCAGCTGTTGCCTCGGGACGTCCTGCGCCGCGGTAGGCGACCGTGGGCGTGGTGTTCGTGACCACCGAGGTGGTGCGGCACTCGATGTTCGGGATCGCATACACGCCCGACGACATCGGCCGTGTCATGAACGGGGCGAGGATCGTGCCCATGTCCACCCACGCCCCGGAGTCCTGGAAGGCGTGCAACTGGTAGTGGGTGACCTTGCCGTCGCGGGTGCCGCCGATCGTGACCTGTTGCACCTGTGCGCGTCCGTGGCCGAGCGCCACCATGGACTCGCTGCGGGTCTCGCGCCAGCGCAGCGGCTTGCCGACGCGCTTCGATAGCACGCCGAGCAGCACCTCCTCGGGGTACGCGCCGATCTTCGCGCCGAAGCCACCGCCCACGTCGGGGGTGAGGATGCGCACCTGGGAGGGGTCGACACCGTTCGCGCCGGCAATCGGCGCGAGCGCACCCTGGGCATGCTGCGTGGAGATCCACTGGTGGAGGCGGCCGTCGACCCATGCGACGGCACTGCCGCGCACCTCGAGCGGGCACGGTGCCACGCGCTGGTTCGTGAACATTCCGCGTGCGACCACCTCGCACTCCTTGAAGAAATCGTCGCCGGTGTTCTCGGGCAGACCGAGAACGGTGGTGTCGAACACCACGTTGCTGCCGCACGCGTCATAGAGGAGGGTCGCGCCGGGCGCCATCGCAGCCATCACGTCGGTGTAGGCGGGCAGAACGTCGTAGTCGGCGAACACCATCTCGGCGGCGTCCTCGCCTTGCTCGCGAGTCTCGCTGATGATCGCGGCGATCGGCTCGCCCACGTAGCGCACCCGGTCGCTCGCGAGCAGCGTGCGGGTGGCCATCGGGTTGAACGATGACGGCTGGGGCTGGAGGTCGAGGTCGGCCGCGGTCAACACCGCCACGACGCCGGGCATCGATGCTGCCTCGGAGGAGTCGATGGAGAGGATCTTCCCGTGGGCCACCGTGCTGCGCGCATAGGTGACGTGCAGGGCACCCGCGAGCGTCGGCTCGTCCAGCAGGTCATCGACGTACTTGCCGCCGACGGTCAGGAACTTCGGGTCCTCCTTGCGAAGGACGCGCTCCCCGAGAATGCTTCCGCCCATGTTTCCCCCGATGGTGTGAGACGAACGTGACCGACATTACCCACGTCCGGACAGGCCCCGAAATGCGGAGGCAAGCCCGCCGGTGGGTGGGCGGCGGGGAGGGGTACGGGCCTACGGCGACAGGGGAGAGAGCGGGGCGTTGCCGGCTGCAGCGATTCCCTGACGCACCGTGACGATGCCCGTCACCAAGGTGTAGGGCCACTGTGCGGGCAGATCCACCGGCAGGTCGGCGGCGGGGAGAAGCTTGAGTCTCTTCTCTCCCGGCATCACGAACCCCAGGTGGTCACGTGCGGCCCGGCGCACTCCCTCGGGGGTCTGGAGTTCGTTCACCTCGACCTGGAGCTGCTCGTTCGCGTCGGCGAGCGCGTCGAACTCGGCCTGCTTCTGGGCGAGGGCGGTGCGCTGGCTGAAGTAGTCGCGCGCGGGCATCCAGAACATGGTGAACACGAAGGCGGCCAGCATGACCGCGACCGACATGCCGAGGAATCGCCTGGCCACGGTGTGCCGCAACAGGCGCGACTCGCGCGGGGTCGACCTGCGCAGATTCGTCGATGCATCAGCCAGCCTGCCGCGGGCGCGCGAGGCGACAGTCGGCCTCTTCCGGCTGCGCTTGGCGGTGGGGGAACCTCGGGTCACCGCATCAGTCTGTCGCGTATCACGGGTTATCCACAGGCACCACGAACAAATGTTCGTGAGACTGCCCTGACCCTTCGCTGTCCTGTCAGCGCAACGGAGCGAGCGAGTCCCGGCCGCGGAAGCGGGCCGCGTCACCGAGCATGTCCTCGATGCGCAGCAACTGGTTGTACTTGGCGACGCGGTCACTGCGAGCCGGAGCGCCCGTCTTGATCTGGCCGCAGTTCGTCGCAACCGCGAGGTCGGCGATTGTTGCGTCCTCGGTCTCGCCGGAGCGGTGGCTCATCACGCTCGTGTAGGAGTGGCGGGTGGCGAGCTCGACGGTGTCGAGGGTCTCGCTCAGGGTGCCGATCTGGTTCACCTTCACGAGCACGCTGTTGGCCACTCCGCGGTCGATGCCCATCTGCAGGCGCTTCGCGTTCGTGACGAATAGGTCATCGCCCACCAACTGCACCCGCGAGCCCACGGCCTCGGTGAGCTCGCGCCAGCCGTCCCAGTCATCCTCGGCCATGCCGTCCTCGATCGACACGACGGGGTAGCGGTCCACGATGGAGGCCCACCATGCAGCCATCTCGCCGCGCGACAGCACCTTGCCCTCGCCCTCGAGGTGGTACGAGCCGTCGCGGTAGAGCTCGCTCATCGCAGGATCCAGTGCGATCGCGATGTCACGTCCGGGCTCGAAGCCGGCGCTCTGGATGGCCTCCACCAGAACGGCGATTGCCTCTTCGTTGCTGGCGAGGTCGGGGGCGAATCCACCCTCATCGCCGACTGCGGTGGACAGACCACGCTCGTGAAGCACCTTCTTCAGTGTGTGGTAGGTCTCCGCACCCCAGCGCAGTGCCTCGCGGAAACTCGGGGCACCCACCGGCATCACCATGAACTCCTGCAGGTCCACGTTGTTGTCGGCATGCGCACCGCCGTTGATCACGTTCATCATCGGCACGGGCAGAACGTGTGCGTGCGGGCCGCCCACGTAACGGAACAGCGGCAGCTCGAGCTCGGCCGCGGCCGCATGTGCCACGGCGAGACTCGCCCCGAGCATCGCGTTCGCACCGAGGCGCGCCTTGTTCTCGGTGGCGTCGAGGTGGATGAGTGCAGAGTCGAGCGCGCGCTGGTCGGTGGCGTCCATGCCGGTGACCTCCGCTGCAATGGGGCCGTTCACATTGGCCACGGCTCGCGTGACGCCCTTGCCCATGTAGCGCTCGCCCCCGTCGCGCAGTTCCACGGCCTCGTGCTCTCCGGTCGATGCGCCCGAAGGGACGATTGCACGCCCCGTGGCACCACTGTCGAGCACCACCTCCACTTCCACGGTGGGGTTTCCGCGGGAGTCCAGCACCTCGCGCCCGGTGACCTCGACGATTTCGCTCATGGAAAGAACGCTAGTGACCCGCGTCCCGCTTGACCACTTCCCACAGTTCGTCGAGCTCAGTGAGTGACATGCGCCCCATGTCGAGCCCACGGCTTCGTGCAAGCGCATCCACCGCCTCAACACGCCCCCTGAACTTGTGCACCGCCGAGCGCAGCGCGGACTCTGCATCCACGTCGAGGTGGCGGGCCACGTTCACCACGGAAAACAGGAGGTCCCCGATCTCCGTGGCAACAGCCTCCGGGTCGCCAGTTGCTGCCGCGCTGCGCACCTCGTCGGTCTCCTCGGCGATCTTGTCGAGGGCGCCCGAGGCGTCCGGCCAGTCGAGTCCCGCCTTCGCGGCACGCTGCTGGCTCTTGTGTGCGTACTGCAGTGACGGGGCGGACTCTGCGAGCCCATCGAAGATCCCCGTGCGCGAGGGCTTCTCGGTCTTCTTGATGGCGTCCCAGTTCGCCTCGACTTCGGCGGCGTCCCCGACCACGGTGTCACCGAACACGTGCGGGTGTCTCGACACGAGCTTGTCGTGCACGTGCGTGAGCACGTCGGTGATGGTGAAGCGACCCTGTTCCTCGGCGATGGCCGCGTGGAACTCCACCTGATACAGCAGGTCGCCGAGTTCCTCGATGAACTCGTCGTCGGTTGATGGATTGTCGGGGTCGAGGGCAGCGATGGCGTCCACCACCTCGTATGTCTCCTCCAGCAGGTAGCGCACGAGGGAGGAGTGGGTCTGCTCTATGTCCCACGGACACTTCGCCCGCAGGGTGCGGGCTAGTTCGTGGAATCGGACCATCTCCGCGGCCACCGGCCGCTCGAGTGCGGGCACCCAGAGACAGGTGAGATGGTCTGCCTCAATGACGCGGTCCATCTCCGACCAGGTGGTGTGGACCACCGCCTGGTCGGGCAGGCCGAGATGATGGAGCAGCACGACCGGTGCGTCGCCGTCGGGCTCGTCGACGGCGAGTTTGATGTCCGACAGAACCCAGTTTGCATGCGTGTGGGCCACCAGCATCGGACCTGTTTCGCCCGCGGCGGCAACTGCGAAGTCGTGCCCGTCGATGAGACGCACCCGTGATTCCACCGGGT
>JBJTFB010000021.1:0-2736 GCA_046093205.1 Acidimicrobiales bacterium | reverse complement strand
GACCTCACCGCTCCGGGATCGTTCAATTGGCAGGACAGCTGGTTTTGGTCCAGTTAATAGGGGTTCGAGTCCTCTTCCCGGAACCATCCGCACCCCGCACCCACGACGAGCCGGGTCGAGGGTGACTTCTTGTCGTGTTCTAGTGTGGGTTGTGTGAACGCGCGCCTGATGGAGAAGGTCACCACCAAGCGCCTCTCCCTCTTCACCGGCCGTACTCATCCGGCACTCGCCCAGGAAGTGGCCGACCATCTCGCCATCCGCCTCGGCGACGTGGAGATCGCCCAGTTCTCGAACGGCGAGCTGCGGCCCCGGTTCGCGGACTCCATCCGCGGTGGCGACGTGTTCATCATGCAGACCCACTACGGCACCGATGCCGGCAGCATCAACGACTCCATCATGGAGCAGCTGATCATGATCGATGCTGCCGCGCGTGCGAGTGCGAAGCGCATCACGGCGGTGTGCCCGTTCTACGGTTACGCGCGCCAGGACCGCAAGGCCGAGGGTCGCGAGCCAATCACCGCGCGTCTCATTGCCGACATGTTCAAGGCGGCCGGCGCCTCGCGTCTCGTGTCGATCGACCTCCACAGCGGACAGATCCAGGGCTTCTTCTCCGGACCGGTCGACCACCTCACCGCGCTGCCCGTACTCGAGACCTACGTGCGTGAGCATGCTCCAAGCGATCTCGTGATCGTGTCGCCGGATGCCGGGCGCGTGAAGGTGGCAGAGCGCTTCGCCCAGCACCTCGCCGACAAGAACGCCGACGTCGCCTTCATCAACAAGCGGCGCCCGAAGGGCACCACCAACGTGGCGATCGCGAAGGAGGTCATCGGTGAGGTCGAGGGCCGACTGTGCATCCTCACCGACGACATGATCGACACCGGCGGAACCATCGTGTCGGCAGCCGAGTTGCTCATCGAGCGCGGCGCGCGCGAGGTGTGGGCCCATGGCCACCCACGGCGTGCTGTCGGGCCCGGCCGTGGAACGTCTGCAGGGCAGCCCGCTCGACCGTGTGGTCATCACGAACACGCTTCCCCTGCCGGAAGACCGCGCCTTCCCCAAAGTGGAGGTGCTGTCGGTGGCCAAGATCATCGCTGACGCCCTGTCCGCAGTGTTCGACGAGACCAGCGTCTCGGAACTGTTCGGCGGTGAGAACCAGCACTAGGCCCCGACCGGGCCGGCATCGGGCCCGTCTGCGGGTCCGGCGGGCGGTGGAATGGGCGCCGGGACCCTCCTAGACTTGCCAGCCGTGTCAAGTTCAGCAACCCTCACAGCCGAGACCGGCCGCGCCACAGGCAGCGCCAACTCGCGTCGTCTCCGCGCCCTCGACCGCATCCCCGGTGTCCTCTACGGCCACGGCATGGCCCCCGTGTCACTGTCGGTCGCACGTCGTGACCTGCGCGTCGCGCTCTCCGGCCCTGCCGGCACCAACACCGTTCTCACGCTGAACGTCGACGGCAACTCCTACAACGCAGTGGTCAAGGACATGCAGCGTCACCCGGTGAAGCGCACGGTCAGCCACGTGGACTTCATCCAGGTCAACCTGAACGAGGAGATCCTGGTGAACGTGCCGGTGCATCTCACCGGTACCGCGAAGGCTGTTCTTTCGGCCGGCGGTCTCGTCGACCCCGCGGTCGACACCGTCGAGGTGCGCACCACCCCTGCGAACATCCCGAACGAGATCCTCATCGACATCACCGACCTCCAGGTCGACTCCGTCATCCGTCTCGGCGACATCCCGCTGCCCGCAGGTGTCACCGCCACCGGTGACGCCGACATGCCGGTGGTCACCGTGCTCATGTCGCGCGCCGCGACGGAGACCTCCGCCGCACCCGCCGAGGGTGCAGCCGAGGGTGCCGCCCCCGCTCCCGCCGCAGAGTGACCGCCCTCGGGCGCACCGTTGTTGTCGGTCTCGGCAACCCGGGGCGTCAGTACGCGAACACACTCCACAACGTCGGCCAGCTGACCGTCGAGCTGCTCGCCTCGCGCACCGGCACGAAACTGCGCGCCGGCCGTGACCGGGCGCTCGTCGGCGAGACGATGATCGCCGGTCGTCCCGTGGTTCTCGCCGTGCCCACCACGTTCATGAACGAGTCGGGCAACGCCGTCGGGGCACTTCTGCGCCGCCACGGCATCAATGACCTCACCCGGCTCGTGGTGGTGCACGACGAGCTCGACCTCGAGCCCGGCACCGTGCGCGTGAAGGAGGGCGGCGGTCTCGCGGGTCACAACGGCCTGCGCAGCATCAACCAGCACGTGCACTCGGCCGGATTCGTGCGCGTGCGCATCGGGGTGGGCAAGCCGTCATCGAAGGAGCAGGGTGCCGACCATGTGCTGAACCCCATGTCGTCAGCCGCACGGAAGGCGATGGACGTGAACCTCGCGGTCGCGGCCGATGCCGTGGAGGCCATCGTTGCCGACGGTGTGACGGCCGCGATGCGGCCTTCAACGGCCGGTGACGTGATGGACACAGTCGGCGCACCGCTCGCCGACCTCGCGTTCCTCGCGCAGGACGAACCGGGCCTGCGCGACGTGATGGGCCGCCGCAACGCCGTGCTCGCGGTTCCCGAGGTGGCCCGCGCCGTCGTGCTCGCTGCACTCGCCGGTGCGGGAAGCCGCACCCCGCTCGTGATCGCGACCCCCACCGGCACGGCCGCGCGCGACCTCGCCGACGACCTCGCAGCGTTCGTGCCTGCCGGCGATGTCGAGCACTTCCCCGCGTGGGAGACGCTGCCCTTC
>JBJTFB010000020.1:0-7266 GCA_046093205.1 Acidimicrobiales bacterium | reverse complement strand
CACATGGTGGGTGACGAGCTCCACCGGCCGACGTGACTCCACCACCACATCGGTGCGACCGCGCACCGTGGTGAGCCATTCACCCACCTCACCGGCGTTCGAGACCGTCGCGGACAGGCACACGAGCTGCACCTCGGGGTCAAGGTGGATGATGACCTCCTCCCACACGGGACCGCGGTACTCGTCCTGGAGGAAGTGAACCTCGTCGAGGATCACCGACCCGAGGGAGGCAAGGCGGGAGGAGGACGAGTAGATCATGTTCCGCAGAACCTCGGTGGTCATGACAACCACAGGGGCATCTGCATTGACGGCGTTGTCGCCCGTCAGGAGGCCGACCCTCTCGGCACCCCACTTCTCCGACAGGTCACGGAACTTCTGGTTCGACAGCGCCTTCAGGGGTGCCGTGTAGAACGCCCTCTTCCCGGCGAGCAGCGCCCGGTGCACGGCGTACTCGGCGACGAGAGTCTTCCCCGACCCGGTGGGTGCCGCCACGAGAACCGACGCTCCGTCGTCGAGCGAGTCCATCGCGGACAACTGGAAGGCGTCGGGTTCGAAGCCCAGCCCGCCGAGGAACCCCGACCGCGGGGAGGTCACCGTGGTCTCTTGCGCACGAGGAGCCAACCGACGAGCACCGCCACGGCGTAGAGCACGCACATCGGCAGGGAGAGAGCCAGCAGGCTGATGGGATCACCCGAGGGGGTGATCACGGCCGCGACGACGAAGATGGTGATGATCGCAAGGCGCCAGCGCGACAAAAGGGTCGATGGCTTCACTGCACCCACCAGTTGCAGGAACACGATGAGCACCGGACTGAGGAACCCGATGCCGAAGGCCAGCAACATGAGCACCACCAGCTGGACGTAGCGCGTGATCTGGAATGCCTGGTTCACATCCTGGCCGGCCCACGAGATGAGGAACTCGAGCGCCCTGTCGAGGGTCCAGTACGCAAGGAAGCCACCCGTCACGAAGAGGACGACAGTGGACACGATGAAGGGCACGGCGTAGCGCTTCTCGCGCGTTTCGAGGGCCGGGACGATGAACCTCCACACCTGCCAGAGCACCACCGGCAGCGCGAGGACGAACCCGCCGTAGGTGCTGATGCGGAGTCGCGCGGTGAATCCATCTAGCGGTCCGAGCGCATACAGGGAGCCGTCACACCCGAACTCGGGACGTTCGCGGCACAGTCGCACGTAGGGCTCGGTGAGGAAACTCTTCACGGGGTCGTAGAACGCGAGCAACAGGAGCATTCCGGCGGCCACGGCGAGCAGGCAGCGGATGATCCTGGCCCGCATCTCGCGCAGATGCTCCATCACGGGCATGTCCGTCTCAGCCCGTCGGCTCATCGCGGCCCTCCTCATGCGCGGGTCGGGCGGCCGTGTCGTCCGCCGGCAGGATGCTCTGTTCCGGACGCATCGGCGGCGACGTCTCAGTGTCAACAGTTCCGAATCCCGCACGGATGTCGCGCGCCGTGTCGCGAAGATCGCGGATGGGCCCGTCGAAGGTGCCCTTCATCTCCTCTTCGAAGCCGCGGGCCATCCGGCGCAGCTCGCCGTAGGTCCGGCCGACTCCCCTGATCACACCCGGCAGACGCTCCGGACCGAGAACCACCAGACCGGCGATCAGCAGGAAGACGACCTCGCTGCCTGACAGGTTGAACACGGAACCAGCATAGGAACGCGCCGTAGGCTCGCGACGTGCAGCAGCGTCACGCATCCCTCCTGGACGCCCCTGTTGCCTTTGCACACCGCGGCGCCCGGGCGCATGCACCCGAGAACACGCTCGAGGCGTTCGCTCTCGGCCTGCGGCTGGGGGCCAACGGGCTCGAGACCGACGCATGGCTGTCGGCCGACGGCAAGGTGGTGCTCGACCACGACGGCATCGTCCGCCGCCGGTTGCGCAAGAGGTCCATCTCGGGCCTCCGCAGCGAGGAACTGCCGGCTGGCATGCCGTTGCTCGATGACCTGTTCACGGAACTCGGCACGGGGTTCCACCTCAGCATCGACCTGAAGGACCCCTCGGCCGTCGGTGCGGTCGCGGAGGTTGTCGCCTCGCACCGATTCAATCCGACGAACCTCTGGTTGTGCAGTCCCGACACCGACGTCCTCGGGACGTGCCACGGGCTGATGCCCGGGGCCAGGCTCGTCCACACGACGAGACTGGCGAGGCTGGGAAACGGGGTCGAGCGCCACTGTCATGAGCTCCGTGAACGGGGCATCACCGCCCTCAACCTGCGCCACACCGAGTGGAACGGTGGAACAGTGGTGCTGTGCCACAGGTTCGGCGTGCTCGCCCTCGCCTGGGACGTCCAGTACCGCGAGCACATGGAGTCGATTCTCCTGATGGGAATCGACGGGTTGTACAGCGACCACGTCGACCTCATGGCCGACTGCTTCGGTCGGATGGTGGGCGTGCCCCGGCGTCCTGCCTAGAGGCCGCGGATCGAACCGAAGGGCCACACCACGGCGAAGGCCCGGCCCACGATCAGGGACTCGGGGATCGACCCGAACGACCGGCTGTCGAAACTCTCCGGCCGGTTGTCCCCCATGACGAACACGTGACCGGCCGGGACGATGACCTTGCGCATGTCCCCCACACGGCACTTCTCCTGCGGGGTGGGCAGCCCGGTGTCACGGGCGGGCAGGTAGGGCTCCTCGAGCAGTCCGTCGTCGATGTACACCGCGCAGTTCTTGATCTCGATGCTCTCGCCCGACAGCGCCACCACCCGCTTGATGAGGTCGTCGTGCGCCACCTCGTTGCCATTGCGTGTCACACGGTCGAACACCACCACATCCCCCCGGTGCACCCCGTGAAACCGGTAGCTCAGTTTGTTCACCAGCACTCGGTCGTCCGAGTAGAGCGTGGTCTCCATGGACGGTCCGCTGATGTAGAACTGCTGCAGCACCCAGAATCGGACGGCGAACGCCGCAGTGAGCGCCACCGCCAGCACCACAAGCCAATCCCGCAGCACCCTTGCTGCACGGCCGTCACCGGGCGACCCGTCGGGAGCGTCGTGCTCCTCGGGGTCGCTTCGTTCTTCCATGGCCCGTTCACGCTACTGGAGCCCCGCAACCGCCGCGCGGTCAATCCCTCACGCGTGTTCAGAGCGTCGAGATGAGCTTGTCGACTCGCTCGTCGACGTTCCTGAAGGGGTCCTTGCACGCGACGGTTCGCTGGGCCTGGTCGTTGATCTTCAGGTGCACCCAATCCACCGTGTAGTCACGCCCCTTGTCCTTTGCGGCCTTGATGAAGCGTCCCCGCAGATGGGCCCGGGTGCTCAACGGCGCCTCCGACACGGCACGCTCCACCGCCCGTGGGTCGGAGGGAGAGTCCACCGCTCCGGAGGCCACCATCCTGTGGAACACGCCGCGGCTCTCGTCAATGTCGTGGTACTGCAGTTCGAGGGCCTGGATCCGCGGCGAGTCGAGCTCGAGGCCGTGACGTTCCGCGTATGCGAGAACGAGGCGACGCTTGATTGCCCAGTCGAGTCTTCGCTCGACGCGTTCGGGTCCGCCGGCAACGTCATCGAGGGTGCTCACCCACAGGTCGAGCATGCGGCTCTCCTCCTCGGGTAGTCCGCGCTCGTCCCTGTACGCCACCGCGGTCTCCGCGAGCGATGAGAGAATGTCCAACGCACTCATCTCCCTCCCGCTGGCGAGCCGCACGGGCCGGCGGCCAGTGATGTCGGTGCTGATCTCCCGGATCGCACGGATGGGGCTCTCCAGTGTGAAGTCGCGGAGACCTGGATGGTCGTCCTCCACCATCCGCAGCACCACGGCGGCGGTCCCGAGTTTGAGCAGGTTCGAGTCCCTCGCCATGTTCGAGTCACCGACGATCACATGAAGCCTTCGGTAGAGATCGCCGTCGGCATGGGGCTCGTCGCGTGTGTTGATGATCGGTCGGGAACGTGTGGTCGCCGAGGAGACACCCTCCCAGATGTGCTCGGCCCGCTGCGACAGACAGAACACAGGTCCCCGCGACGTGGAGACGGTCCTGCCCGCCCCGCAGAGCAACTGGCGCGCCACCAGGAAGGGTATGAGCACGCTCTCGTGGCGTGCGTCCCCGTCACGGCCCGTGAGATAGTTCTCGTGACACCCGTAGCTGTTGCCGGCACTGTCGGTGTTGTTCTTGAAGAGGTAGACGGTGCCCCGTATGCCCTCCTCGCGCATCCGTGACTCGGCGAGCGACACAAGGTTGTTCAGGATCCTGTTGCCCGCCTGCTCGTACAGGAGCGCCTCGGTGACGGAATCGCACTCGGGGGTCGCGAACTCCGGGTGCGATCCCACATCGAGGTACAGCCGTCCGCCGTTCTCGAGGAAGACGTTCGACGAGCGCCCCCACTGCACGACGCTGCGGAACAGGTAGCGGGCCACCTCGTCGGGTGTGAGTCGGCGCTGGCCACGGAGGGTGCAGGTGATGCCGTATTCGGTCTCGATGCCGAAGATGCGGCGGTCCATCAGGACAGCATCTGGCGGACGCGGTCGGCATCGAGCCGCGAGAACCGACGACGCCTGCCCGCGCGCGAGAGGATTCCCACCTCGAGGTCGTCCGCCGCGAGGGTCCGCTCCGGTCCGGCAAGGGCAGCCACGGCCGCCCTGAGGACGGACCCGAAGGACCCGTCGTGGGACGAAGCCGTCATCCTGGAGGCAACAGCCTCGCTGTCGCCTCCGAGAATGCTGAGGCCGTCCTCGTCGAGGACCGTGCCGTCGAAGCTGATGCGGAACAGACGGTCACCGGCGCGTTCGTCCCCGACCTCCGCAACGAGGATCTCCACCTCGAGGGGCTTCGAGCCGGCGGTGAACTCATGTGCGAGAACCTGTGCGTACAGGTTGGCGAGACGGCGCGCCTCGACGTCGTGCCTCGAGTACTGGTATCCCATGACGTCGGCCTGGCGCACACCCGCAACGCGGAGGTTGTCGTACTCGTTGAACTTGCCGACCCCCGCGAAGGCGATGCGGTCGTAGATCTCGCTGATCTTGCGCAGCGTGGTGGACGGGTTCTCTGCCACCAGCAGGATGCCGTCGTTGCACGCGCACGCAATGAGCGCCCGGCCGCGGGAGATTCCCTTTCTGGCGAAGTCGGCCCGGTCCTTCAGGAATTGTTCCGGCGGGACGTAGAAGGGCATGCTCATCGCGACCGCTGCTCCTGCTCGATGGCGCGGAAGACCGTCTCCATCTCGCCGTCGCCGACCTCCTGCCACCCGGCCGCGGAGATGGTTGCCATGATCGGGTAGACGCCCCTCAGCATGTCGGGTCCGCCCGTGGCGGCATCCGCCTCGGCGGCCTCCCACAAGGCACGGCAGGCCAGTTCCACGGCGCCGTCACGGTTGAGCGAGCTGCGCCAACCGACCTTCACGACGGTGCCTGCGTGCATGCTCCCGCTGCCGATTGCGACGAAGTCGGTCTCCTCGTAACGGCCGCCGGTGATGTCGAAGTCCCAGATGTGTCCGGTGCCGTCACGGGTCTCGTACCCCGCGAAGAGCGGCAACACTGCAAGACCGCTGAGAGCCGCGGGCAAATTGTCGCGCACCATGGCACTCAACTGGTTTGCCTTTCCCTCCAGCGTGAGCGGACGGCCCTCCATCTTCTCGTAGTGCTCGAGCTGCAGTTGGAACAGACGGATCATCGCGATGGCCGGTCCCGCCGCGCCCGAGATGGCGACCGCACTGAAGTCATCAGCCTGCACGACCTTCTCCACAGTCCGGTGACGGATGAAGTTTCCCGCGGTGGCCCGCCTGTCACCCGCCACGAGGACGCCGTCGGCGTATCTCATCGCAACGCACGTGGTGCCGTGGGGAACCTGCACCTCCCCGTTCGGCTCGGCGAACGGCGCGATGCCGCTGCTGCGGAGCAACCCGAGGAAACTCGGGCCGGGATCGTCGACAGGTCCGAACAACGGAAGGCCCATTCACTCGCCGCCCTTCTGGACGTAGTTGCGCACGAACTCCTCGGCATTCTCCTCGAGCACGTCGTCGATCTCGTCGAGAAGCTCGTCGAGATCGGACATGATGCGCCCCGCCGCGGGGACCACGGTCGCAGCCCCGGCCGTGTCGGTGCCTTCTTGCGCCGCATCATCGGTGTCCTTGCCGCGCTGCACACGTTCCTGCATGCCCACAAGGTACCGAATGACTGTGTCCGGCCAACCGTTCGGGACCGTGGTCACCAGCCCGGGTCGACCTCGACTGCCTCGCTGGAGCGCGGCCCGAGCCTTTCGAGGAGGTCCTCCACACTCGTCGAGCGGACGAGGAGATCCCCGACGAGTTCCCGCGAACCCTTCAGCGGCTCCTCCATCGGCACCCGCACGAGCCCGTCCTCCGTGTCGAACACGATTCCGTCCCAGTTCGCGGACACCACCTTGTCGGGCCACCGTGCGATGCACTCCCCCCTGAACCATGCACGGGTGTCGACAGGAGGTTCAGTACGCGCCCGGTCGGCATCGTCATCGGCCACGAGTGTGCGCAGGCCCGCACGGCTCGCCAGACACCGCTCCGGTCTCATGTCGTGGTACTGGAGATCGATGGCGCGGAGCCGTGCGTCGTCGCGGTGAAGCCCGTGCCGTCGCGCGTAGGCGTCCACCAACGTGTGCTTGGCCACCCAGTCGACGGTTCCGGCAACGGAGCGGGGGTCGGTGGCGAGGCCCTCGAGCACATCGGACCACTCCGCCACGAGTCGGCCGGACTCGCCCGCGACCGTGTCGTCGCCGGTGACCTCGAGCCATCGTCTGACGGCGGCAAGTATCTCGGACTGCATCTCGATGGCCGTGAGACGACGACCGTCCGCCGTCTCCACGCGGGCGCCGAGCGACAGGTCGTGGCTCACGGCCCTCACCGCGCCGACGGGGTCGGCGGGACGAAGACCCCATGGAAACATCCCGTCCTCCACGCACGAGAGGACCAAGGCGGTGCTCCCCACCTTCAGCCACGTCGCAACCTGGTTCATGTTCGCGTCCCCGGCGATGACGTGCAACCGTCGGTAGAGGGCGGGGTTCGCGTGCGGCTCGTCGCGGGTGTTCACGATGGGCCGCCGAATCGTGGTCTCGAGCCCCACTTCCTCCTCGAAGAAGTCAGCTCGTTGCGACAACTGGTACCACGGTCTCGGTTCGCCCTGACGGGGCATCTCCACGCCCACCTTTCCCGCACCGCAGAAGACCTGACGGCTGACGAGATGGGCGAGCATTGCGGTCTGCACCCTCCCGAAAGGGACCTCGCGCGCGATCAGGTAGTTCTCGTGGCAGCCGTAACTGTTGCCCTTGCCGTCGGAATTGTTCTTG
>JBJTFB010000019.1:0-7023 GCA_046093205.1 Acidimicrobiales bacterium | reverse complement strand
CTTGAGCAGGATGTTCTCGACGTCCTCGCCGACGTACCCGGCCTCCGTCAGGGCCGTGGCATCGGCAACGGCGAACGGGACGTTGAGCATGCGCGCGAGGGTCTGGGCGAGGTGCGTCTTTCCGCAGCCCGTGGGCCCGAGGAGCAGGATGTTCGACTTCTGCAGTTCGACCTCGTCACGGCGCAGCGTGGACGACTGCTGCATGTGCTGCAGCCTGCGGTAGTGCTGGAACACCGCCACGGACAGGGCCTTCTTCGCCTGGTCCTGGCCCACGACATATTCGTCGAGGAAGGACTTCGTCTCCGTCGGCGTGGGCAGCGACTCGAGGCGCACGTCGGGACGCTCCCCGACCTCCTCCTCGATGATCTCGTTGCAGAGCTCGATGCACTCGTCGCAGATGTAGACGCCGGGGCCGGCGATGAGCTTCTTGACCTGCTTCTGCGATTTCCCGCAGAACGAGCACTTCAGCAACTCGCCCGTGTCGGTGAACTTTGCCAATGAGTGCTCCCGGAAAGGCCCCCGTCAGCGGATCGGACCGGTGCGGTCCGCCATCTGGCGGGAGGTGATGACATCATCGATGATGCCATACTCCAGGGCCTCGTTTGCTTCCAATACGAAGTCCCGGTCGGTGTCGGCGTGGATGCGCTCCAGCGGCTGGCCCGTGTGGGTGGCGAGAATCTCCTCCAGGAGGTCCCTCATGCGCAGGATCTCATTGGCCGCGATCTCGAGGTCGGTCACCTGGCCGTAGCCCACCTGGCCGTAGGGCTGGTGGAGGAGCACACGGCTGTGGGGCAGGGCCAGGCGCTTGCCCTTGGTTCCCGCCGCCAGGAGCACGGCGGCAGCCGAGGCGGCCTGGCCGAGACAGATCGTGGCGATGTCGTTCTTGATGAACTGCATCGTGTCGTAGATGGCGAAGAGCGCGGTGATGTCACCACCGGGGCTGTTGATGTAGATGTTGATGTCGCGGTCGGGGTTCTCGCTCTCCAGGTGGATGAGCTGAGCGCAGATGAGGTTTGCGATGGTGTCATCGATCGGCGTGCCGAGGAAGATGATGTTCTCCTTCAGCAGGCGGCTGTAGAGGTCATACACCCGCTCGCCGCGGCTGGTCGTCTCGGTGACGTTCGGGACGTAGTAGTTCTGGAAGTTCACTCGCTGTCCTTGCTTGATTCTGCGTCTGATTCTGTGGCACCCTGACCGTCGTCGTGACCGTGGTCGTGGTGATCCGCCTCGGAATGGCCTAGCACCATCTCTGTGTCGAGAACCGCACCGTTCTGGTCGACGTACGTCACGTGGTGCAGCAGCCAGTCGAGGGCCTTCGACTTGCGGATCTGGGACGCGAGGTCGGTGACGGCGTCGTTCTGCTCGTAGGCACGGCGGACCTTGGCGGGCGTCTCCTGCACCCGCACCGCGATCGCCTGGAACTCGGCCTCGAGGTCGTCGTCGGTCGTCTGGACATTCTCGGCCGCAGCCACAGCGCGCAGCGCGAGATCCACCTTCACTGCCTTCTCGGACTGGGTGCGCATGCCCTCCACGAACGACGCGGTGTCCTGCCCGGTGATCTGCAGCCACTGGTCGAGCGCGATGCCCTGGGCCTGGAACTGCTCGATGGTGTTGCGCACACGCGCGTTGAGGTCGCTCTCGACCATCGACTGCGGCGCCTCGATGTCGACGAGGCCGGCGAGGGCGTCGGTGACGCGGTCGATCACCGTGCGGCGGACCGTTGTCAGGCGTGACTCAACAAGCCGGGCCCGCAGTGCGGTCTTCCACTCCTCCACGGTGTCGTGCTCCGCCACGTTCTCGGCGACCCATGCGTCGGTGAGCTCCGGCAGGGTGAGCGTCTGCACCTTGTTCACGGTGATCTTGAAGTCCGCCGGCGTCTCGGTGCCGTTCGGGGAGAGGGTGAACTCGAGGGCGTCACCGGGCTTCACACCCGTCATCTGGTCGTCGAATCCGGGGGCAACCCATCCGCGGCCGATCTCGTAGGTCCATTCGTCCACGTTCAGACCCGGGACCGGCTTCCCGTCGGTGGTTCCCTCCATGTCGATGACCACATAGTCGCCGGCCTTCGACGGCGCGTCGCTGTCGACCAGCGAACCGTGACGACGCAGTTCCGACGTCACGGCCTCGTCGAACTCCTCGTCGGTGAGGTCGGGGTTCGTGAGTTCCACGCGGAGCCCGGCGTAACCCGCAAGCGTGATCTCAGGGCGCACCTCGCACGTGGCCTGGAACTTCACGGGTCCGGCGGCCTCGCCCTCGAGGACCTTCACATCGGGCACGGCGACGAGATCGACGTCGTGCTCGCGCACGGCCTTCGACAGGTACTCAGGAATCGCGTCGTTCAGTGCCTGGCCCCTCGCTGCTTCGAGGCCGATGCGGGCCTCCAGCACGCGGCGCGGTGCCTTCCCGGGACGGAACCCGGGCATGCGCACCTCGCGGGCGATCTTGCGGAACGCGTCGTCGATGTTGCGGTCGAACTCGGCCTCGTCCACCTCGACGGACAGCCTGACGGTGTTGCCCTCGAGGGCCTCGATCGTGCTTTTCACAGGGCGCCGAGTGTATCGGCGGGTGCTCGGGGCGCTCCGGGGCAACCGGACGGCCAGGCCCGACGATGCGGGTCCACCGTGCGGAGGCTGGCCATAATGGGCACATGGCCTTCTGGAAGCCGCACTCTCTCGCGAACCCCCACTCCGGGCAGATCAACCTGCGCATCGGTGACCGAGTGCGTACCACCGTCGACCTCGAGTCGGTCCCCGCGGGGACCGAGGGGAGAGTCATCCTTGCCAACGGGTTCTCGTGGCTGCGTTACCGCGTGCTGTTCTCGAACGGCGCGGAACTGGGGGACCTCGACCACCGCAACATCGAGGCCGTCGGCCGCACCGCCAAGCGCCTCGCCCGCGAGGCCAAGCGCGCATCCTGAACCCCTCCGCACACCGGCGGTAGCGTTCGGTGCGCTGACACCGCGGGGTGTGGCGCAGTTGGCAGCGCGCCTGCTTTGGGAGCAGGAGGCCGGGAGTTCAAGTCTCCCCACCCCGACGCCTTCGCGCCGCGTGCGCGACCGACCCGTGGAGGTTCCCGATGCCCGCTGATCTTGACTCCGCCAGGTACGTGTCGTTCACGACGTACCGCAGGAACGGAACCCCGGTGTCAGCGGCCGTGTGGGTCGTGCCGTTCGACGGCGGGTACGCATTCACCACGGACCCCACGAGTGCGAAGGTGCGCCGCATCGCGAACGATGCCCGGGCAACGTTGCGTGTGTGTGACATGCGGGGACGGGTCGCCGACGGCACGACGGAACATGTCGGTGCGGCGGTGCTGCTCGGTCCGGAGGACACAGACAGGGTCGCCGCCCTGGTGAAGCGCAAGTACCGGTTCGGCTGGGTGCTGATCAGCGCAATGGCGCTGTTCGAGCGGATCCGTGGCAAGGGCCAGGCCGCCGAGGGCGCCATCAAGGTCACCCTGGACTGATCAGCCGATTGGCGGTGGAAACGGCGGGATCGTCTGTACTCTTGTGAAGCCCCTATGAGGGGCGTCCATGGGTACACACCGGTATCTGTGGCCCATCGTCGGCGTCGCCGACAGAGAGAAAACATGGATACCACCCCCTTCGCGGACGCCCCTGAGGCCGACGCTGCCCCCGTTTCGGCCGCCCCGGCCACCCCGTCGTTCGCAGACCTTGGCCTGCCCAAGCGCGTGGTCGAGGAACTCGCACGTCAGGGCATCACCTCGCCCTTCCCCATCCAGCTCGCCACGATCGAGGACGCGCTGGCCGGCCGCGACGTGCTCGGCCGCGGCCGCACCGGCTCGGGAAAGACGTTGGCCTTCAGCCTGCCGATGATCGCGCGCCTCGACGAGGACAACCGCGTGCCCGCGAGGCGCCGGCCGCGGGCACTGGTGCTCGTCCCCACCCGCGAGCTCGCCAACCAGGTGTGCGACGTGATCACCCCGCTCGCACGCACCCTCGAGATGACGACGGCCGTGGTGTACGGCGGTGTCGGCTACGGCAAGCAGATCGAGGCCATGCGTTCCGGCACGGACATCGTCGTTGCCTGCCCGGGCCGGTTCGTGGATCTCCTGGAGTCCGGCCACGTGGAACTCGACGACATCGAGGCAGTGGTTCTGGACGAGGCCGACCACATGGCGGAACTCGGCTTCCTGGAGCACGTCACCCAGATCCTCGATGACATCCCGCGCGAGGCACAGCACATGCTGTTCTCCGCCACCCTCGACAGGGGCATCGACAAGGTCGTCAAGCGCTACCTGCACGACCCTGCATCGCACGAGGTGGAGCCCGAGCCCGAGGACATCGGCGAGATGACCCACCACTTCCTCCACGTCTCGTTCGAGCAGCGCATCGGGGCCATCGCCGACTTGTGCGCGGCACCCGGCAAGTCGCTGGTGTTCACGCGCACGAAGCACGGTGCCCGCAAGCTCGCCGCCGCGCTCGTGAAGGCGGGCGTCCCCAGCGTGGAGCTGCACGGTGACCTCTCGCAGAACATCCGCGCCCGCAACATGGCCGCGTTCGCGAACGGCAAGGTCGACACGCTCGTGGCAACCGACATCGCCGCCCGCGGCATCCACGTCGATGATGTCGCACTCGTCATCCACGCCGACCCACCCGAGGAGCACCAGGCGTTCCTCCACCGCAGCGGCCGCACCGCCCGCGCAGGCGCAGCGGGAACCGTCATCACGATGGTCACCGAGAACCAGCGCCGCCATGCCAAGAGTCTCGCGAAGGCTGCGGGCATCGAACCTCAGCACACGAAGCTCGCCGAGAACGAGGGGTTCCTCGCCGAGGTGGCCCCGGGTGAGCGCACCTTCCGTGAGATGCCGTCGCTCGAGGAGCAGCGCTCCCCGCGCCCGGGCCAGCGCAACGGCCGTCCGGGCCAGGGCAACGGTCGCGGCAGGTCCGGCCACGGCGGCCGTGGCGGCCACGGCGGCGGTCGACCCGGAAACAGGGGTCCGAACAACCGTGATGCTCGCGATGGCCGTGACGGCAACCGGGGCGGCAAGCCACGTCACGGCGCACCCTCGCGCGGTCGGTAGTCACGCCACTCAACCTGCACCCGGCCGTGTGCCGCGCAGTCTCGTCCTCCTAACGTGGGGGCTCGGTCCCGACGACTGAGTCCCACACACCAAGGAGTCCCCCGTGACGAACTACGACAAGATCTACGTGAACGGCCGCTGGGTCGAGAGCGAAGGCAAGGGCACCATCGCCGTCCATGACTCCCTCACCGAGGAGGTCATGGCCACGGTCCCCGAGGGAACAGCCGGCGATGTCGCGAAGGCTGCCGCTGCCGCGAAGGCCGCGTTCGAGGGCTGGAGCGCCCTTCCCGCAGCAGAGCGTGCGAAGTACATGAGCCGCATCGGTGACGCCCTCGGCGGCCGCATGGACGAGATCGCGAGCGCGATCTCCCGCGAGACGGGAATGGCCAAGCCCCTGTCCAACATCATCCAGGTCGGCCTGCCGCTGAACTCGTTCAAGACGGCCGCCGCGGTTGCGGAGTCGTTCGAGTACTCGCGCCAGGTCGGCTCGTCCACCGTCGTGCGCGAGCCCATCGGCGTGGTGGGCTGCATCACACCGTGGAACTACCCGCTTCACCAGATCGCGGCGAAGGTGGCGTACGCGATGGCCGCTGGCTGCACCGTGGTCCTGAAGCCGAGCGAGGTCGCACCGATCGATGCGTTCATGCTCGCCGAGATCATCCACGAGGTCGGCCTGCCCGAGGGAGTGTTCAACCTCGTCACGGGCACCGGCCCGGTCGTCGGCGAGGCGATCGCCGCCAGCCCCGACATCGACATGGTGTCCTTCACCGGCTCCACCCGTGCCGGCCGGCGTGTGATGCAGGTCGGGGCCGAGACCGTGAAGAAGATCGCACTCGAGCTCGGCGGCAAGAGCGCGAACATCATCTGCGACGACCTCGATGCCGAGGCGTTCGGCAAGGCCGTGATGGCCGGTGTGGGCAAGGCATTCCTGAACAGCGGCCAGACATGCTCTGCCCTCACACGCATGCTGGTGCCGAAGGCACGGCTCGCGGAGGCCGA
The DNA here is from genome assembly GCA_046093205.1 of Acidimicrobiales bacterium. Taxonomy (GTDB): domain Bacteria; phylum Actinomycetota; class Acidimicrobiia; order Acidimicrobiales; family Ilumatobacteraceae; genus UBA2093. The sequence continues at coordinate 981 of JBJTFB010000019.1, read as the reverse complement.
GTCCGCCGCCGCCGTGGTGGCCACGGGCATGAAGGTCGGCGACCCGTTCGCCGAGGGCACGAACCTCGGGCCGCTCGCGAGCGCCGCACAGCGCGACCGCGTGCAGGGATACATCCAGAAGGGCATCGACGAGGGGGCCGTCCTCGTGGCCGGCGGCCTCGGCGCACCCGAGGGACTCGACAAGGGCTACTACGTGCGTCCCACCGTGTTCTCGAACGTGAAGCCGGGCATGAGCATCGAGCAGGAGGAGATCTTCGGGCCGGTGCTGTGCATCATCCCCTTCGAGGACGACGATGACGCCGTGCGGATCGCGAACGGCACCGTGTACGGCCTGGCCGGGGCGGTGTCGGCGGCGGACAAGGACCGTGCGATGACCATCGCACGTCGCATGCGCACGGGCCAGGTGGAGATCAACGGCGGTGCGTTCAACCCGAACGCACCCTTCGGCGGCTACAAGCAGTCGGGCATCGGTCGCGAGCTCGGCGAGTACGGCTTCGAGGAGTTCCTGGAGATCAAGAGCCTCCAGCTCTGACCGGCGCCGCGTGGCGTCTCAGCCGAGCAGTGCGGGCGCGAGCCTTCGCAACTGCTCGACGGGCGAGTTGCGGGGATCGTCCTGCAGCACCTGCACGCACACGTGGTCGGCACCCGCTGAATGATGCTGCGCGACGCGTGAAGCAATCTGCTCCTCGGTCCCCCACGCCACGATCGCGTCCACGAGCCTGTCGCTGCCGCCGTCGCTCCAGTCGGACTCCTCGAATCCGAGCCTGCGCAGGTTGTTGAAGTAGTTCGGCAGGCCGAGATAGATCTTCATGCCCGCGCGGGCGATGCGCCGCGCCTCGGTGGGGTCGGTCTCGAGCACCACCATCTGCTCCGGCGCCAACAGGGCGTCGTTGCCCATTGCCTCCCGGGCGATGTGCGTGTGCTCGGGCGTGGTGAAGTACGGGTGCGCACCGTTTGCCGCGGTTGCGGACAGCTTCAGCA
>JBJTFB010000018.1:0-3152 GCA_046093205.1 Acidimicrobiales bacterium | reverse complement strand
CGTGGGTGCGCCGGTCTCCGCCTTCAACCAGGCCGACAGTGGTGAGTGGTCGCCGTGGCAGTGGGTGACGACGATGCCCACCACCTCGCGGCCGGCGACGGCGGCGGCGATTGCGTCGCGGTGGGGGTCCATGCGCGGGCCGGGGTCGATCACCACGCACTGCCGTCCGCCCACGATGTAGGTGCCGGTACCCATGTAGGTGAACTTGCCGGGGTTCGCACAGATGATCCGCTGCACGAGTGGTGACATCTGCTCGCACACACCGTGTGCTGCATCGTCGATGCGCGGCACGAAGGGAATGGAGGTCATGTCAGTCGAAGCCGATCACTCTCACGCGGCCCACCGGCTTCCCGTGACCGTATGCCACCTCGGCGACGGACCCGGGAACACCGGACACGTCCACACCGAGCCTGCGCAGTGCGGCCAGCAGCACGGTCGACATGCCGCGCGACGAACCGTCCGACAGCTTGAGTGCCACCGCACGGCCGTCGGGCAGTGCGGCGCCGTACACCGATTCCGCACCGTCCTTCGCCATCAGCCCCGGCACCGCGGTGCAGATGGCGGTCACATCCCGGCCGGTGCCGCCCACCATGTGGCTGTGGCCCGACATCGCCCGGTGGATCTGCGTTCCGGCATCACCCATCGCCCCTGTGGCGATGCTGCGGAACGCGCGTGCGAGACCGAGGAGGCTGATCACGTGCGCGGGTGCGCCGCACCCATCAGTGCCGATCGACGATGCGGGCTCCCCGCATGCATCGAGCACGGTGTCGGTGATGAGTTGCTGCAACGGGTGCGTCTGGTCCAGGTAGGTGGCGGTGTCCCATCCGTTCAGCGCGCACGTGACCACCATCCCCGAGTGCTTGCCGCTGCAGTTCATCTGCAGCGATGACTTCGGGGTGCCCGACCTCACCGCCTCGTGCATCGACTGCTCGTGGAGGGGCCACGACGCGGTGTTGCGCAGCGCCGACTCATCGAGCCCTGCGGTCGCGAGGATCGCGCGTGCGGCATCGAGGTGCACCTTCTCCCCGTTGTGACTTGCGCACACGAGCGCGAGCAGCTCGGGCGGCAGGATGAGACCGGCACGCACCATGGCGAGTGCCTGGAGCGGCTTGGTCGACGACCTCGGGTACACGTGCACCGACGGGTCACCGACGGCGAATTCCACCCCGCCATCGGGGCCGAGGCACACCACGGCACCGAAGTGCACGCTCTCGTCGACACCGTTGCGGTCGATCACCGCCACAGGCCGGAACTGCGCGGGGTCCACCCCGGTCACCCGCCGGTGTCCTTGCGCCGTCTGCCCTTCTTCCTGCCCGGCGCCACGCGCACCAGGGGGTCATCGATCACCGCATGCCGCTCGCCGGCAGCCGACGCGATTCCCTGCACCATCGCCGCGAACGGGAGGCCGAGTATCGCCCCGACCGGCCCGAGCACCGCACCGCCGACGAGAGCCGACCCGAACGCGAGCGCCGCATGCAGCTCCATCGTGCGCGCGGTGATGCGCGGCGCGAAGAGGTAGTTCTCCACCTGCTGGTACACGAGGATGAAGCCGATCACCACGAGTGCACGGCCGGGAGAGTCGAGGAAGGTGAGAAGCACAGGGAGGACACCCGCGATGTACGTGCCGATGACCGGCAGGAACTGGGACACGAGGCCCACCCACAGTGCCATCGCAATCGGCGCCGGGGTGCCGATCGCCTGGAGTGCGATCCAGTGGAAGAACGCCGACAGGCCAGCGAGGAGGAGACGCGAGTACAGGTAGCCGCCGGTCTTCGTGATGGCGAGGTTCCATGTGTCGAGGACACGCCGCTGGCGCTCGGCGGGGAGACGCGAGCAGATGGACCGCCGGAGCCTCGGGCCGTCGGCCACGATGTAGAACGAGAACAGCAGCACGGTGAACGACTGGAACAACATGTTCAGCGCCTGCACGGAGAGGTTGAACACGCGGTCCTGCTGGCTGTCGATGAACTTCTGCACGGCACCGTTCGGGTCGGAGATGCGCGAGTTGACCTCTGCTGGGTCGATGTTCGTGTTGAACGTGTCGTTCACGAACTTCACCGTGTCGTTCACGTAGGTGGACGAGTTGCGGGCGAGGTCGGCCAGCTGCTGGCCCACGAGGGTGCCCACCACCCCGACGAACACCAGTGCCCCCACCACCACGGCGAGAAGTATCGACACCGTGGCGCGGCCGCGCCTCCAACCACGCTCCTCCAGCTTGTTCACCCCGGGTTCCATCGCGAGCGCGATGAAGAGGGACAGCAGCAGCAGCACGAGGAAATCGCTGAGCCGGTTGAAGAGGTGACGGGTGACGAGTGCACCGAGCGCCCCCAGCCAGAACAGCACCACGGCCCTCGGGACCCAGCGCGGCATGCGCCCCGCACCGTCTGCGGACCCGTTGTCGGCCATGGGAGAAGCGTAGTAGGGCTCCGCAGGGTTCGTTTCGTACGCTGGCCCCGTGACGTCCCTGCTGCCCGACATCCCCGACAAGGTGGAGCAGGTGCGCGCCGCACTCGCGGGTGCACTGCGCAGCAGGGTGATCGGACCCGACGCCGACGACAAGCAGGCCCGCGTGATGCTCGCCCCGGGAGAACGCTGGTTCCCCGACAACAGCCCCGTGCGCACCGTGCATTCGGATGCGTCGATGTTCATCGGCGGCATGCGTGCGCTGCTGCTGCAGTCGCTCCACCCGCTCGCAATGGCCGGCGTGGCCGGGCACAGCGACTACCGCAACGACCCGTGGGGACGGCTGCAGCGCACCGCCGAGTTCCTCGCGGCCACCACCTTCGGCCCGGCCGAGATCGCGCAGCATGCAGTCGATGCCGTGCGTGCGGTGCACTCGAGGGTGCACGGCGTCACCTCCGACGGGACCCCCTACTCCGCCGAGGACCCGCATCTGTTGCGCTGGGTGCACGTGGCGGAGATCGACAGTTTCCTCACCGCCTACCAGACCTACGGTGCCGGCCGTCTCGCCCCGCACGAGGCCGACGGCTACGTGGCCGGCATGGCCACGCTCGCGCGCAGGCTCGGTGTGCCGGCCCCACCGTTGTCGGTGCGGGGACTGCACGACCAGCTCGCCATGTTCCGCCCCGAGCTGCGCAGCACGCCACAGTCTCGTGATGCGGCGCGCTACCTGCTGCTCGAGCCGCCGCTCG
>JBJTFB010000017.1:0-4853 GCA_046093205.1 Acidimicrobiales bacterium | reverse complement strand
GTGTCGCCGTACTTGTCCCCGAAGAACGCAATGGCTCCCGCCGCGAGAGCCTCGTCCTTGGTCGTCTCGAACGCCTCCACCGACACGTTCGCCAGCACCTCGCGGTTCGCGAGTTCCTCGATGCGGGCGGGAAGCTCCATGGAACTGTGCGGAGGCACCCATGTGTCGGCCACCGGCGACATCGGCACCATCAAGATTGTGTCCGAGGGGTCGATCGGATCGAACCTGAGGCGTATCGAGGCGGTGACCGGTGCGAACTCCGTTGCGCGGATGCAGGCCGTCGACAGGCTCGTCGGCTCTGTTGCTGCCCTCGTGGGCACCCGTCCCGAGGAGGTGCTGCCGGGCGTGCAACGCAAGCTCGAGGAACTGCGCGCGGCCCAGGAGGAGATCCGGCAGCTCCGCGCACGGCTCGCGGTCGGCCGGGCCAGCGAGATGGCCGCCGGTGCCACGGACGGCATCGTCGTCGGGCGTGTCGACGGACTGTCGCCCGATGAGCTGCGCGAGCTCACCGTGGCCGTGCGGCAGGTCGCAGGAACTCGCGCGGTCGTGCTGTGCGGGGTCACCGACACCGGTGGGGTCTCGCTCGTGTCCGCGGTGGCCAAGGGGTTTCCCCTTGCTGCGGGCGAGCTGATCAAGGATGCCGCCCGTGCGGTGGGCGGTGGCGGGGGCGGCAAGGGTGACGTTGCGACGGCCGGCGGCAAGGACGCATCGGGCATCGACGAGGCGCTCCGTCTCGCCCGGGAGAAGGCATCCTCCGCGGGGGAGTGAGCCCGCACAACTACCGTACGGACGTGCGCGTGCTCGGCATCGATCTCGGGGCGAAGCGCATCGGTGTCGCGGTCAGTGACTCCTCGGGAACCGTTGCGACACCGCTCGTGGTCATCACGCGGTCCCGGTCGCGGCGCACCGACCACGAAGCCATCGCGAGTCTCGTGCGGGAGGAGGAGGCCGTGGCCGTTGTCATCGGGCTCCCGTGGAACATGGACGGCACCCGCGGCCCGGCAGCGAGGGCCGCCGCCCTCGAGGCCGACGTGCTGGGTACGGTTGTCGGCGTGCCCGTCCACCTGCACGACGAACGTCTCACCACCGTCACTGCCGAGAGGGTGCTTCGCGAGGGGGGAGTGCGCGGGAAGGACCGCCGTTCGGTCGTCGACAAGGTCGCGGCCGCTGTGCTCCTCCAGGGGTGGCTCGATGCCCGCGCAGGACGCAGCGAATGACGGAGGGTCGCGACCCCCTCATGGCCGACGACTGGGTGGCCGACCCGTGGGACGACGTGACCGCACTTGCCGTGGACGCGACCGAGGGCCAGCCGCCGACCGGAAACTGGATTCGCGGCCCGGTGCGTCACCTGATGGTGGTGCTGGTTGCGACGCTTCTCCTGCTCGGCGCGGGTGCCCTCTGGGTGGTGCACCAGTTGAACCCGGGCGTCGGTTCACGGGCTGCGGTCACGTTCACCGTGAACGAGGGCGACACCCTCGGTGCGGTCGCGTTGCGGCTCGATGACGCAGGCATCATCGAGAACCGCACGCTCTTCCGCTGGTATGCCCGCACCCGGGGCGGGATTGCGCTCCTGCCCGGGTACTACGCGCTGCGACCGGGGGACTCCGCCGGCAACATCGTGGATGCACTCTCGACGCCGCCCGACCAGACCTTCGTGAAGGTCACGTTCCCTGAGGGGTACACCACCGCCCAGATGGCGGGGAGGCTCGTGGAGCGGGTCACCTACATGTCCGCCGATGACTTCGTGTCCGCATCGGGTGACGGGAGCATCGTGTCGGCCCTTGCACCGGAGGGGGTCACGTCACTCGAGGGCCTCCTCTTCCCCGACACCTACCAGGTGTCGGGTGACGACACTGAGGCCAGGGTGGTCGGACGTCTCGCGCAGATGATGGAACGTGTCGCGCGGCAGGAGAAGTTGGGGTCGGGGGCGAAACTGCTCGGACTGTCCCCGTATGAGGTGCTCACCGTCGCGTCGATGGTGGAGAAGGAAGCCAAGACCGACGAGGACCGACCGAAGATCGCCCGGGTCATCTACAACCGTCTCGCCCGCGGAATGAAACTGGAGATCGACGCCACGCTCCTCTACGGCGCCGACCCCGCCGCGTCGTTCGCCGACCTGAAGGCGCTCGACGGGCCGTACAACACCTACGTGCGCAAGGGTCTGCCCCCGACCCCGATTGCGAACCCGGGCCGGGCCTCGATCAGGGCGGCCCTTGCACCGGCACCGCCGCCGACTGCCGATGACGAGGCCTGCCGCGGCCTCCCGAAGGCCACCAAGTGCGCGTACCTGTATTACGTGCTCTCCGACGCGCAGGGAGGTCACACGTTCGCCACCACCTACGAACAGCATCTCGCCAACATCGAGACGTCCCGGGCAGCGGGAATCCTCCCGTGAGCAACCGGGCAGCCGTCATCGGCCATCCCGTTGTGCAGAGCCTCTCGCCGGCGATCCACGGTGCCTCCTTCCGCGAACTTGGTGTCGACTGGACATACGACGCGGTCGACTGCACGGTGGAGGAACTCGGACGGTTCGTCGACGGGGTGCGGTCGGGGAGCCACGCAGGACTGTCGGTCACGATGCCGTTGAAGGAGGCCATCGTTCCGTTGCTCGACCGCCTCGATGCGAACGCCGCGGCGCTCGGTGCGGTGAACTGCGTGTCGGTTCGCGGGGGTCTGCTCGTCGGGCACAACACGGACGGTGACGGATGCGCCGACGCGCTCGAGAACGAGGCCGGCGCGGTGATTGCGGGTGCGGATGCGGTGGTGCTCGGTGCCGGTGGCACGGCCCGCTCGGTGGTCACCGCACTTGCGCGCAGAGGGGCGTCAGTGAGGGTCGTCAACCGCACGGCGACGCGCGCAGCCGAAGTCGCCTCGTTGGCCCGCCGCGCCGTCGGCGGTGATGCCGACATCCGACCGGGGTCGATGACCGACATCGGCCGCGCGACGGTGCTCGTGAACACCACCTCGGTGGGGATGGACTCCGACGAGTCGCCCGTCGATGCCGCGGTTCTCCACGGTGGCCTCGTGGTTCTCGACGCCGTGTACTCACCGCTGGACACGGCCCTCCTGCGGTCGGCCCGCTCCGCGGGGGCCCGGACCGTCGACGGTCTCTGGATGCTCGTCCACCAGGCGAGACACCAGCAGTTGCTGTGGTTCGGACGTTGTGCGGGCGCTGCAGTGATGCGGTCGGAATCCGAGAGGGAACTGGCCAAACGACGCAAGTAGCCTGCACACGTGCTCCGCTACCTCACTGCCGGCGAATCGCACGGCCGAGCCCTCACGGTGATCGTGGAGGGTCTCCCGGCCGGTCTCCCGGTGGTCGCATCAGACATCGAGAACGAACTTGCCCGCCGCCGTCTCGGCTACGGCCGCGGGCCGCGGCAGCGTTTCGAGGAGGACAAGATCACTCTCGTCGGCGGCATCCGCCACGGGCGCACGCTCGGGTCGCCGGTCGCCATCGAGATCCAGAACTCCGAGTGGTTCCGCAGCGACAAGTGGCACGCCGAGATGTCCCCCGAGCCCGGGCACACCGAGGCGGCGCTGACCCAGCCCCGTCCCGGTCATGCCGACCTGGTCGGGATGCAGAAGTACGGCTTCGACGACGCGCGCGATGTGCTGGAGCGCGCGAGCGCGCGTGAGACGGCTGCACGGGTGGCGGCAGGGTCACTGGCGAAGCTGCTCCTGTCGCATCTCGGCACGGGGATCCTGTCGCATGTGGTGCAGATGGGCAAGGCCCGTGTGCCGGCGGGGACCCTCCCGCACATGGAGGATCTCGCGCGCATCGACGCGAACGAGGTGCGCTGTGCCGATGATGCGGCTTCCGAGGCCATGATCGCCGAGATCAAGGCGGCGGCACGCGAGGGGGACAGTCTCGGTGGTGTCGTCGAGGTGGTGGCCCACGGCGTGCCGCTCGGCCTCGGCAGCCACGTGCACTGGGACCGCAAGATCGACGGTCTCATCGCGCAGGCGGTGATGAGCATCCAGGCGGTGAAGGGCATGGAGATCGGCGACGGTTTCGAGACCGCGGGACTCCGGGGCAGCCAGGCCCACGACCCGATCGTGTGGGACGCGGACGCACGCGTCTACCGCCGTGAGGGTCACCGCTCGGGAGGGACCGAGGGCGGCATCACCACCGGGGAACCGCTCATCGTCCGCGCGGCAATGAAGCCGCTGGCGACTCTCAACCGACCCACGCTGAAGACTGTCGACACGGTGACCAAGGAGGAGACCGTCAGCTTCAAGGAGCGTACCGACGTCACCGCGGTGCCCGCACTCGGCGTGATCGTCGAGACCATGGTCGCACTCGTGCTTGCGGGCGAGGCCCAGCGCAAGTTCGGCGGTGACTCGCTCCCGGAGTTCGTCCGCAACGCCCGCGCATTCCGCGACCAGCTGCAGTGACCGGGGGGAGCCGGCCCGCCGCACGCCACACCGTGCTCATCGGCCTGATGGGCTCGGGCAAGACATCCGTGGGCCGGCGTCTCGCGGGCACCGACGTTCCGTTCGTCGACACCGTCGAGGTGATCGAGACGCGCGAAGGCCGTTCCGTGCGCGACATCTTCGGGACCGACGACGAACGCACTGCCCGCGGCCCGTGCCCGGTTGATTGCCTCGCGCGTGCGGGCGCTCTCCATCGCGCCGCCACCGGTGGCGACCACGCTGGGTCCGTCGGCGGCAAGGCACCCTGCCACCACCTCCTCCTCGAGCGCACGGAACGCGGGCTCGCCGTCGGTCCCGAAGATGTCGCGCACGGACCGGCCTTCGCGCGTCTCGATCACCTCGTCGGTGTCGACGAACGGAACGTCGCTGCCCGCGAGACGCCGGCCCACGGATGTCTTGCCCGAGCCCATCAGGCC
>JBJTFB010000016.1:0-2716 GCA_046093205.1 Acidimicrobiales bacterium | reverse complement strand
CGTGAACGGCGGCGAGGGCGAGACCGTGAAGGTCCCGCTCGGCGACGAGAAGTTCGCGAGCACTTCGGACCTTGCGGCGCAGGCACCGGCCACCACGGTGCCGCCGGTGACGACCACGTCGACCACTTCGACCACGACCGCACCGGCGGACACGGTCGCCCCCGGCTCCCCCACCACCACGGCAGTGCTCACGCCCGCCGAGCAGGGGTACCAGTCGGCACGCGACACGGGCTCCCGGAACGAGATCGTGACCGTGCTCGCGCCTGTCGGTGACGCACCCGCCACGATCGAGGCCCGCAAGGACGCCCAGACGGTGGAGATCCCGGTCGCCGACCTGTTCGGCACCGTCTCTGCCGCCTCGGCCAAGGTGGACACCGCGCGGTCGCTCATGATCCGCCAGCCCGGCCGCAGGCCGATCCGCGTCCGTCCGACGGACCGCATGGTCTCCGTGCCCGTCGGCACCGAGACGACGGACCTGAGCATCGTGGCCACCACCACGGACGGCAAGACCGTGACGGCACCGCTGACGGTGAAGAAGACGGTCGCCCCGCTCGTGACGGTCACGGGCTCCGGCGACGGTGGCGGCTCCGGCCTGCCGGTGCTGCCCGTCGGCATCGCAGTGGTGCTCCTCGCCCTCGCCGGCGGGGGCCTGGTGCTGCGCCGCCGTGGTGCCGCGGCAACGGCCGCGACCGAGACGACAGAGGACTGACAACGTGCCGGCGGCAACCCCCTCCGGCACGCCACAACCGAACACACGAAGGAGACCCCATGGGCCGCCGCATACTCACCATTGCAGCATTGATTGCAGGGATGCTGACAGTCGCTCCCGCGGCATCCGTTTCTGCGGACGCCGGCGAGGGTGCCGGTGCGACCGTGCGGGCCGCGATGTCGACCATCTCATCGGGCAACGGGTACTCCTGCCGCGTGATCTCGTCGGGACACGTCACGTGCTGGGGGCGCAACGTCAATGGCCAGCTGGGCAACGGGACGACGACAGCCTCCTCGACGCCGGTGCTGGCCTCGGGAATCTCGACGGCAACGTCGGTCGCAGTGGGCGCCATTCACACTTGTGCGGTACTCGCCGACACGACAGTGAAATGTTGGGGCCGCGGTGAGTTCGGCCGCATCGGTGACGGATCGTCATCAGCCGTCGACCGCACCACGCCGGCCACGGTCTGCGCGAGCGCCGGATGTGCCTCGAACCTCACCGGGGTCGAGTCGCTTGCCCTCTCCTACGAGGCATCGTGCGCCCTGAAGACAGACGGCACCGTGTGGTGCTGGGGCGACAACAACGACTGGCAGCTCGGCACGGACCCATCGACCACGGTCACCGGCTCCACGTTCGCCGTGCAGGTGCCCGGCCTCTCGGGCATCAAGTCGATCTCTGCAGGTGACTACCACACGTGCGTGATCCTCTCAGATGACACCATGAAGTGCTGGGGTCTCGGGAGCATGGGGCAACTCGGCACGGGCTCCTTCTCGGCGTCCGGCCCTGCCGCCGTCACCATTGTCGGGACAGTCAAGGCCGTGGCCGGCGGCTATGGCCACACGTGCGTCATCAAGACGAACAACGTCGTCGGCTGTTGGGGGTCGAACTGGTTCGGTGAGACCGGTAGCGGAACGCTGACCATGTACGAGACCAGCTTGGTGACACCGCAGATCAGCAGTTCGGACGTTACGGCAAAGGCAGTCTCCATCACCGGCAACAGCACATGTGTCATCACCACGGCCGATGAGGTCGCCTGTTGGGGCGGCTACATGGACGGCGGGTCCAACACCGCTGCCGGCCTCGGCGGGTACTCGGGCTTCTCGAACAAGGTGCGTGAGGTCGTCACGGGCACATCGGGAGCAACAGCGGTCGCAGTTGGTCACCGTCACACCTGTGCGCTCCTGGGTACCTCCATGAAGTGCTGGGGCAGGAACCAGTACTCGGGAACGCTCGTGGCCGGCGAGGGCGCTCTCGCCAATAACTCGATTGACGCCAGCACCACGGCGGTGGTGTCCTCGTTGACCGGCGTCATGCCGACCATCACGGTGTCTGACCCCGGTGCCAAGGGAACTGCCGACGGGACCTTCACCGTGACGGCCACCAACACCGCCGGACTCGACACCTTGTTGTTCGCGTACAACTCGGCCATCTGCAACTTCACCGCGACAACCACGGTGACCATTTACTCCACCGGCAACTGCCAGGTCGCCGCATCAAGCAATGAGACGATCTCGGCGGGCACGAAGTACTTCCAGGCAACGTCAGCCACACGCACAGTGGTCATCAGTCAGTCGGCCCCGGTGGTGACTTCAGGGACCGCGACGACGATCACGGCCACCACGGCGACAATCAACGGGACTGTGAACGCGGCCCTTGACAGCTCGTCGGTGACCCTCGCATGGTCCACCACCAACGATGTCACCACGGCGACAACTGCATCAGGTGGGACGGTCACGGGCAGCACATCCACCGCGGTCAGCAAGGACCTGACCGACCTGTCCGCCGGGACCAAGTACTACTTCTGGGTCAAGGCCACGAACACCGGAGGAACGTCAACATCTGCCTCGGGCAGCTTCACCACCCGGGGTTCTGCACCCACCGTCACGAGCGGCTCCACATCTTCTGTGTCCTCCTCCCGTGCGACGCTCAACGGAGTCGTGAACCCCGGTGAGATGGAGACGTCCGTGTGGTTCACATGGGGAGAGAAGGCGGATCTCTCCGACGGGA
>JBJTFB010000015.1:0-4095 GCA_046093205.1 Acidimicrobiales bacterium | reverse complement strand
CCGTGTCGCCGTACTTGTCCCCGAAGAACGCAATGGCTCCCGCCGCGAGAGCCTCGTCCTTGGTCGTCTCGAACGCCTCCACCGACACGTTCGCCAGCACCTCGCGGTTCGCGAGTTCCTCGATGCGGGCGATCTCCTCGTCCGACACAGCGGCATAGTGGCTGAAATCGAAGCGGAGCCGGTCGGGCGCGACCAGGGAGCCCGCCTGTTTCACATGCTCTCCGAGCACCTCACGCAGCGCCCAGTGCAGCACGTGCGTCCCGGTGTGGTTGCGGCGTGTCGCGTTGCGCGCCTCCACGTCGATGGTCGCCTCAACAAGGGCGCCCTCCTCGATCTCCCCGCGCGTCACCCTGCACACGTGCTTGCGCAGACCGGGCAGTGCGAACACCGTGTCGACCACCTGTGCCTCGAACCCGTCACCGGTGATGGTGCCCGCGTCCCCCACCTGCCCGCCGCTCTCGGCATAGAAGGGGGTGACGTCGAGGAACACCTCGACTGTGCCGTCGTCGCCCGGCACTACAGCGACAACAGTGGAGCCGGACGACTCGCGTGTGTACCCGACGAACACCGTGGTGCCGTGGCTCTCCATGACGGTGCGGTACGCCTCGACGCGGTCGGCGTCCGAACGGCCTGACTTCCGGGCGTCCTTCGCGCGTCGGCGCTGCTGCGCCATCTCCTCCTCGAAGCCCGCGGTGTCCACCTCGACGCCGCGTTCGCCTGCGATCTCCTGGGTGAGCTCGAGGGGGAAGCCATAGGTGTCGTGGAGGAGGAACGCAGACGAACCCGAGAGGCGGTCTCCCCCGGCCAGGTCGTCCTCGAGGATCGACAGTCCGGTGCGGAGCGTGTGACGGAACCGCTCCTCCTCCTTCGTGAGAACCCCGAGGATGAAATCCTTGTTTCCGTGCAGGTCGGGGTACGCATTCCCCATCACTTGCACCGCGACCTCCGCCAACGACGGCATCACGGTCTTCTCCGTGCCGAGCAGGAATGCATGGCGGACCGCCCGCCTGATGATGCGGCGCAGGACGTAGCCGCGGCCCTCGTTCGACGGAAAGACCCCGTCATTGATCAACATCGTCGACGAGCGGGCGTGCTCTGCCAGCACGCGGAGGCTGAAGCTCTCCCGGTGTGCGTAGTCTCCGGTGAAGTACGGCGCCCCTGTGAGCGAAGCGGCGCGGTCCACCAGCGGGAAGAGAACGTCCGTCTCCCACACGGAATCGACACCCTGGCGAAGCGCGAGGATGCGCTCCAGGCCCGCACCGGTGTCGATGCTCGGCCGCGGCAGGTTGCTGCGTGTGCGGTCGGGAGCCTGGTTGTACTGCATGAACACCAGGTTCCAGAACTCCATGAAGCGGTCGCCCTGTGGGTCGTTCGCGGGGCCGCCCTCAGGGCCAAAGGCGGGACCGCGGTCGATGTGGATCTCCGAACACGGCCCGCACGGACCCGTGTCACCTGCCTGCCAGAAGTTGTCCTTGTCGCCGAGCCGCTGGATCCGGTCCATCGGGACGCCGATCTCCTCGTGCCAGATGGCCTCGGCCTCGTCGTCGCTCTCGTGCACCGTGATCCACAACCGGTCGCCGTCGAAACCGAAGACCTCGGTGACGAGTTCCCAGGACCATGGAATGGCGTCCGACTTGAAATAGTCGCCGAAGGAGAAGTTCCCCAGCATCTCGAAGAAGACCAGGTGGCGCTTCGTCCTGCCCACGTCGTCGAGGTCGTTGTGCTTGCCACCGGCCCTGACGCACTTCTGGACGCTGACGGCACGCGAGTAAGGGGAGGCCTCGTCTCCGAGGAAGTACGGCTTGAAAGGGACCATCCCCGCCACCGTGAACATCAGCGTTGGGTCGTGCGGGATGAGGCTCGCCGACTGGACCACCGAGTGACCGTGGGACGCGAAATACGACGTGAACGCCTGCCTCAGCTCGTCCGCCGTGCGCGGTTCCCGACCACCTGCCATGAGGCAGAGATGCTAGCCGTGGCGGCTGCTCGGGCGGGTTGCGATGTGGCGACGTGCCGATGCGCCGGGCACGTCGGGACTCGCGGAATCGGTGCCGGAGTCGGGCCCCGAGATGAAGCCCGATGCGTAGCCACTCGCTGTCGCCCAGACCGCAGCAAGAATCGCCCTCATGGCCGCCAGCACGTTGCGCACCGTCATTGCCTCACGTGCCTCACCGAGCAATGCCCTGACCCTGACGTACGCGGCCACACCGGTCACCGCGCCGAGAACGAACCAGAACATCCGACGCATCACGGGGCACACACCGTCATCGACCCGTCACGCTCCATCGTCGCCACGGTAGTACCTCGGCACGTCGACGCCCACAGGACGGAACGAGAGCGTTTCCGGCCCCACCACCGGGGGCTCGCCCGTGCGGCCCCCGCGGACGTCCTCGACTGCGTGACCGATCGCGTCGGTCACGGCCCTGCTCTTCGGCGCCAGGGCCAGGTGCACCACCGCGTGCGCGAGGTTGTGCAGCGCCTCGGGCATGCCAATCAGTGCGACCGCCTGGGCGGCCGCCGCAGCGATGGGGAGCGAAGTGGGATCGGCCGTGCCCACGTCCTCGCTCGCGAAGATCACGATGCGCCGGGCGATGAAGCGCGGGTCCTCGCCGCCCTCGACCATCCGCGCCAGCCAGTGGAGCGCGCTGTCGACGTCCCCGGCCCGCATGCTCTTGATGAACGGTGACGCGATGTCGTAGTGGGCGTCACGGTCGAAGCGCTGCACTGCGGTGTCGAGCGCTGCGGCTGCATCCTCCACTGTCACCTCGTCACCTGACGCAACGGCGCACGCCACCTCGAGCGCCGTGAGTGCCTGTCGGGCATCACCCGTGCATCGTTCGGCAATCACCCTCAGCACGCTCTCCGGTGCAGACTTGCCCTCGACCTCAAGCCCTCGGTGCAGCACCGCCATGACGGCGTCGGCTCCGAGCGGCCGCAGCCGGAACACCGATGCCCGGCTGCGCAGGGCGGGGTTCACCGAGAAGGACGGGTTCTCCGTGGTGGCACCGACCAGCGAGAGAAGACCGCTCTCGACGGCGTGCAGGAGCGAGTCCTGCTGCGTGGTCGAGAACCTGTGGATCTCATCCACGAACAAGAGGGTGCCGAGGGAATACCTCACCTGGCGGTCCTCGGCGCGCTCGATCACCTCGCGGAGGTCCTTGACACCCGATGACACTGCGGACAACCTCTCGAACTGCCTGTTGGTGGCCGAGGCGATGATCCCGGCGAGCGTGGTCTTCCCGGTCCCGGGCGGCCCCCAGAGGATCACCGTCGACAGCACGTCGGCCTCGATCAACCTCCGCAGTGGGCGGCCCGGACCGACGATCTCGTCCTGTCCGAGCACCTCGTCGAGCGTGGTCGGCCGCATGCGCGCTGCAAGCGGTGCGCGCTCCCGGAGTCGTTCCTCCGCGGACGCGGAGAAGAGGTCCCTCTCCCCCGGCACCTACGGGTTCCCGGCCGGGGGCGGGAGCAACCTCAGGCCCAGTTCCGAGAGATGCGCGGGATCGACGGGTGTCGGCGCGTTCGTCATGGGGTCCGAGCCGCTCTGCGTCTTCGGGAACGCGATCACCTCTCGGATGTTCTCCTCACCGGCGAGGATTGCGGTGAGTCGGTCGATGCCGAACGCGAAGCCTCCGTGCGGGGGCGCACCGTAACGGAACGGCTGGAGGAAGAACCCGAACTTGCGGTCTGCCTCCTCGTCGCTGATCCCGAGCAGGTTGAACACCCTCCTCTGCAGGGCTGGTTCGTGGATTCGGATGGACCCGGAGCCGAGTTCCCATCCGTTCAGCACGAGGTCGTACGCAAGCGCCCTCACCCTGAGCGGATCGGACTCAAAGAGCCCGATGTCGTCGGGATGCGGGTGACAGAACGGATGGTGGCCCGGCGTCGGTCTGCCGGTGGTCCTGTCAACCCCCACGAACAGCGGGAATTCGGTGACCCACACATAGCGGTACGGACCCTGGTGAACAGGTGGCCGGCCGATGTCGTTTCGCAGGTGGCCCAGCACCTCGCACGTGGTGTCCCACTCGTCGGCGACGATGAGGATGAGGTCACCCTCGGTCGCCCCGGTGGCCGACAGGAGCGCAGCCTTCTCCG
>JBJTFB010000014.1:0-12814 GCA_046093205.1 Acidimicrobiales bacterium | reverse complement strand
AACTGAGCGAGCGTGCGAAGGTGTGGCCGTCCGACTGAGACCTGCGGCCTGCACGAACGACACCACCGTTGCGAGCGACGCACCGCCGAGCAGGAATCCGGCGAACAGGTCGGTGGGCCAGTGCGTGCGGATGATCCAGCTGGAGAACGCAACGGTCACGGCAGCAGCAGCGACGCAGGACCACAGACGCGACGTGAGGTCCGGCCGCCGTTGCGACACGATCCACGCCATCCACCCCCACAGAGCGACCACGTTCGCGGCATGACCCGACGGGAACGCGAGGAACCCGGCCCCCAGCACCATGTCCCCCTGGTACGGGAACGACCGACCGAACGCCACCTTCACCGCACCGACCAGACCTGTCTGCAGGAACAGCACGCCGAGAAAACCCCCGACGTGAAGCCACGTGCGGTTCCTCCACGACTGCCACACCAACCACGGCAGGCACACCGTGAGGATGATGCCGCGCAGACCCGTCATCACCGTCACCTCGAAGAAGTCCCGGTTCTTCGGGATGCTGCGTGCGAGGCGCGCTGCCTCCACATCGAGACCCGACAGCCAGCCGTCCGTGGCCACCTGCCAGGCCAGGAACGCGAAGGCCACCATGCACGCGGTGACGGTTCTCCACAGGCGTTCCGGTGACATCACCGAACCATTGTGCCAAGACGGCAGGGCATTCGCGAGGGCGGAAAACGGGCCGCGCAGAGGGTGCAAGACTCCGCGGTATGGACGTACCCCAGCCCGGAACCCCGCAGTGGCACGACCTCGTCCGTGAGGACGTGGTGGACCCCGACCGGGTGATCATCGACCCACACCATCACCTCTGGCCCGCGGGCCAAGCGCTCAACTACGACATCGGCGACCTCCTGGCCGATGTCCGTGACGGTCACCGCATCGAGTGCACGGTGTTCATGGAGTGCGGCTCGTCGTACGACACCGCTGCTCCTGCCCACCTTGCCTCCCTCGGCGAGACGAGATTCATCGCGTCACGTGCCGCAGGCGACCCGCACCGAACCATTCGTGCTCTCGTCGGTTCGGCCGACCTCACGCTCGCGAACCTCGACGAGGTGCTGGATGCACACGTGGAGGCATCGAACGGGATGTTCCGCGGCATCCGGGATGCACTGTCGCGCGCCGACGAACCGGGTGCGCTCACCATCCCCGGCCGCGCAGCCGAAGGAAAGTTCGAGAACCCCGCGTTCGTGCGCGGGGTGCGGCGCCTCGGCGAGCGCGGATTCACCTACGACTCATGGCACTACCACCACCAGAACCGCGAGTTCCTCGCGCTCGCACGCTCCGCGCCGGGAACCACGATGGTGCTCGACCACTTCGGCACCCCCGTGGGTGTGGGCAGGTGGGCCGGCCGTCACGATGAGATCTTCGCCGAATGGAGACGGGACATCGAGGAGATCGCGGCGTGCCCGAACGTGGTCGCCAAGATCGGTGGGCTTGCGATGCCCGACAACGGCTTCGGATGGCACACCGCGCAACGGCCCCCGACGTCGGACGAGTTCGTCACCGCGCAGAAGCGCTGGTACGAACACGCCATCCAGGCGTTCGGTCCGGAACGGTGCATGTTCGAGTCGAACTTCCCTGTCGACAGGCTGTCGCTGTCGTACCGCACCTTCTGGAACGCGGCCAAGAAGATTGCCGCCGGGTACACGGAGCATGAGAAGGACGCGATGTTCAGGGGCACTGCCGCCCGTATTTACTCGCTCTGAGGCACCCGCAGCGCGCGGGCACAGCGGCTCACTCGAAAACGAGACACCCGTCGTCGAGGTCGGCGTGCGGGATGACGTCCTTCTCGGCCCAGTAGTCCTGGTCGTGCTTCCACTCGGGTCTGTTGCCCGATTTCGGCATGAGATGCATGCTGCGCATGAGGTAGTTCGGGTTGAAGTTGTCGGGCCTGATCCAGTCCCCGATCTCCATCCCTGCGTCCTCCGGCCGCAGGCGCGGGATCACCCGCTGTGCCCCCCTGTCGTCCATGTGGCGCAGCATGCGGCAGATGAAATCGCCCATGAGGTCGACGCGCAGGGTCCAGCTGGCGCGGAAATACCCGAAGATCCACGCGAGGTTCGGCACCCCGGTGAACATCATCCCCCTGTAGGTCACGGTGTCGGGCCAGTTCACCGGGCGCCCGTCGACCTCGAAGGGGATGTCACCGAGCACGCTCAGGTTGAAACCGGTGGCCGGCACGATGATGTCGGCGTCGATCTGCGTGCCGTTCTTCGTGAGAACGCCCCCCTCGTTGAACGTGTCGATCTCGTCGGTGACCATCGTTGCCTTGCCCTCGCGGATGCCGGCGAAAAGGTCACCATCGGGAACGAAGGCAATGCGCTGCTGCCATGGTCTGTAGTGCGGGGTGAAGTGCGACATGTCGTAGCCCTCCGGCAGGAGTGCCTTCACGCCCTCCAGCAGGAAGTCACGGAGAGCATCGGGCTGCTCGAACGACATCTGGGTGACCGCGCGGCCGTCGAAGAGCCGCTTGCGGCGCACGATCTCGTGGATCCACTTCTCGTCGATCTCCAGCTGGCGCAGGGTGTCGGCGAGGTCATCCGCATTGCGGCCGGGAATGAAGTAGGTGGGCGACCGCTGCAGCACGGTGACGTGCGCGGCCTTCTTGCAGAACTCGGGAACGACCGTTGCTGCCGTGGCGCCGGAGCCGATCACGAGGATGCGCTTGCCTGCGTAGTCGGTGTCCTCCGTCCAGTCCATTGGGTGGATGATGCGTCCGCTGTAGGAATCCATGCCCGGCCACTCGGGCATGTAGCCCTTGTCCTGGTTGTAGTAGCCCTGGCACATGTACAGGAAGTTGCAGGTCATCACGGTCTCGTCGCCGGTGTCGAGCCTGCTGACGCGGACGGTCCACTCGTTGTTCTCCGACGACCACGACGCCGCCGTGATGCGGTGGCGGTAGCGGATGTGGCTGTCGAGGCCGTGCTCGTCGATCACCTCACCCATGTACTTCTTGATCTCCGCGGCGGTCGCGATCGGCGGGCCCACCCACGGCTTGAACCTGTACCCGAAGGTGTAGAGATCGCTGTCCGAACGCACGCCCGGGTAGCGGTGCATGTGCCAGGTACCGCCGAAGGACTCGAACTTCTCGAGGATGACGAAACTGCGCCCGGGGCACTGCTCCTGCAGGTGAACCGCCGAGCCGATGCCCGAGATGCCCGCGCCCACGATGAGCACGTCAAAGTGCTCGACGCCGGGGGAACGGCCGGATGACGGTGCGGTTGCGGTCTGGCTCATCGTTGTCCTCAGTGGTTCTTCGCGTTCGCGTGCGGGTCGGCCGTGAGCAGGCGGCGTGCCTCGCCGCGGTCGGGGGTGAACCCGGGGGTGTCCCGGCACAGTTCCACCATGATGCCGTTGGGGTCCAGGTAGTAGAGCGAGCGGCACCAGCCGTGGTCGACGTCCATCAACGGCTTGATGCCGGCGGCATCCATGCGTGCACGGACCTCGTCCTGCTTCTCGGCCGTTGCACGGAACGCGCAGTGGTTCACCCACACAGGCAGTCCGACGCCGTCGGAGACGTCGGTGACGTAGTCGTCGCGCTCCCCCACCTTGTTCACCTGGAAGAAGGCGATCGCCTCGGTGCGGCCGGTCTCGTCGGCGCCGATGTCGAAGAAGATGTGCCGCAGCCAGGTGTCCCCCTCGCCGGCGGTGATCTCGGTGTAGACGAGCGGGAAACCCATGAGGTCCTCGTAGAACCGGGTGGTGGCCTCGACGTCCCTCGTGGCATACGCAACATGGTGCAACGGCATGCCCGAACCGTACCCCCGCCGGCACACCGTCACTAGGGTCGGAACATGACGATTGCCGACAGGTTCGCCCCGTTACCCAGCGAGAACGCCGAGAGATGGGCCCACTTACCCACATGGGACCAGCCGACAAACTTCGCGATGCACCTCGGGTTCGTGGTGGAGGAGATGCGCCAGGACTACGCGCGGCTGCGCCTGCCCGCGCGCCAGGAGATGAACCAGCCCGCGGGCATCATGCACGGCGGGGCGATTGCGAGCCTCATCGACACCACTGTCGTGCCGGCGGTGGGCTGGAACGTGACGGGGGGAAACAACTTCGTCACGATCAGCATGGACATCCAGTACCTCTCGGCGGTGGCCGGGGAGGACGCCGTGTGTGAGGGATGGATCGAGAAGCGCGGGAGGTCGATCTGCTTCTGTCGCGCCGAGGTGCGCGGGGCCGACACCGGGAAACTGTGCGCCACCGCCTCGCTTGTCTACAAGGTGTGATCACCGGCGCCGACCGGCCCCCGATCCCTCCGGCCCCGACGATTAGTTTCGGCACATGTCCTTCGAACAGCGTTTCGCAGCACTCACCGATGCCGGTCTTCGGCCCGAGCGGGCAGTGATCCCGTCGGCGAACCCACGGAACTTCCATGAGGCCATGTCAGCGGCCGGTCCGGCGGAACTGCTGGACATCGACGGTGCATGGGTGTTCCCCGACGGCGACGGGCCCCACCCCGCCGTGCTGATGGTTCCGGGGAGCGCGGGTGTGTCACCGAACCATCTGCGCCATGCAGTGACCCTCGTTCGCGAGGGGTGCGCGGTGCTGGTTGTCGATCCGTTCACCGCCCGTTCGGTGACGTCCACGGTGGCGAACCAGGCGCAGTACTCGTTCGCCGCGAGCGCGTACGACGTGCTGGCCGCCCTGCGGGTGGCCACGGCGGACCCCCGGGTGGACCCCTCGCGCATCTCCGCGCAGGGCCACAGTCGCGGCGGTGCGGCCGTGATTGCGTCATCCATGCGGGTGTTCGCAGATGCCGTGGTGGGCAATCTGTCTCTCGCGGGCACGTATGCGGCGTACCCGTGGTGCGGCCAGCAGTTCCTCCAGCCCCGGGTGGGCCGCACGGTCGTGCGGGCCATCGCAGGGGAACGGGACGAGTGGCTGTCGGTGGCGGGTGTGCAGGCCCAGGTGCATGCCATCAACCTGGCCGGTGGAACGGCCACGGTGCGCGTGGTTGCCGGTGCGCACCACAGCTTCGACCGTCTCGAGGAAGTGCACATGATTGCCGAGGCGCGTGTGTCGCCCAACGCACCGATCGAGTACGTCGCCGACGACGGTTCCATGATTGACCCCGTCAGCGGTGTGCCCGACCCGGCTCGCACCGACATCGACCAGTTCCGTTACGCGGTGGCAGCAGGCTTCGGCCAGAAGGGCGCCCGCATGGGCGGAGGGCCAGGCCTTCCCGAACTGTTCGATGAGGACATGCTCTCGTTCCACCGCGGCGTTCTCTCGCTCTGACCGGCCCGCCGCCGGAATGACGAAGGCCCGGCCCCCGTGGAACGGGAACCGGGCCTTCGCACTTGGTGGCGGGGGCAGGATTTGAACCTGCGACCTTCGGGTTATGAGCCCGACGAGCTACCGGGCTGCTCCACCCCGCGTCGTTGTAACTGGAGAACTACGGTACTGGCACGGCCGCAGGGCCGCAACCCGATCGCACGTCATGGCCCTTTTCTCCCGCAAGCAGCAACCCGACCCTGTGCTCACCGCCGTGCAGGACCTCATGGCCTTCTCCGAGGAGGCACTGACGGTCAGCCGTGAGGAGACCCGCGTGGCGAACGACCGGCTTGCCGCGTTGGAGTCCCTGGTGACACGTCTCAGTGCCGCACTCGATGAGGAGAAGAAGGCCAACCGCGACAGTGCGGAGAGGTTGACGATCATCGAGGCACGGCTGGTGAGCCTCGGCAGCGAGCTCGCCAACCAGATCCACGAGATGGGCAACGAGATCGAGAAGCTCGCATCCCGCGAGCACGACGGCTCACTTGCGGAGACTGCCGAGACCCTGCGCGTCACGCAGGTTCGTCTCGCACAGGAACAGGCCCGCTACGAGATTGCCTTCCGGCAGGACCTCGCGGCGCTCGCCGACCAGCTGCAGCGCCGGGGCCGTTAGACCCCGACGCTGCCCGACTGTCGTACTAGCGGCTGGGTCGCACGCGGCGGCGACGTGTGGTTGCCGCACCGCCGACGATCATCACCGCAGCCAGACCGAGAAGCACACGTGCGTTCACGCCCGACTGGGGAATGGCCTGCTTCACCTTCACCTCGGCCACCGGCGCAATCTCCGCGGCAGCAAGCTGCGGTGCGGCGGTTGTGGTGGTGGTCGGTGCGGCCGGCGCCACCGTGGTGGTGGTCGGCGCGGCCGCGGCCACCTGAGCACCTGCAGCCAGTGTGGTGAACGAACCGGACAGCGAAACGCTCCGACCGCGGGCATTGGTGGCCTGGATCTGGATCGGGTACGTCGTGCTCGGCGTGAGACCCGTGAGCGGGAGCTGGAGACGACCACCCGAGGTGGAGGGACTGAAGGTCACCCATGTCTGGCCGTTGTCGATGGAGTAGCGGTAATCCTGCAGTGCCGAACCACCGTCATCAGACGGCATCAGGAAGTTCACGTTCGCGGTTGTGGAGGCCGGCGTGGATTTCAGGTCACCCGGTGCAGACGGCGGAGTCTGGGCGATGATGTTCTGCGGACAGGATCCATTCGTACCGATGATGAGAGACCGTGTGTGGCTGAAGGTGCTCGAGCCGCCGGTGGCATCCACCAACTGTCCGGTGAGGCCGGTGACCACCGGGCAGTTCGAGGCCGTGGTGAGCGTGGTGTTGATGCACAGCTCGGGGCCCTTGCCCACGTAGTCCAGCTGGATCGTGGCCGACGTGATGTTGCCGCCGGTGACGTTGCTGAAGCGGAAGTTGAACGTGGGCCGCGAGGTCGACTGGGCGACGTCGAGACCTGTCATGTTCAGTGGCGTTCCCACGCTGACGGGCTTGTCCACCCACCCCGCCACTGCATTGCCATTCGCATCACGAACGGTGAGTGCGATGGAGCCGGCAGTTCCAGTGCCCGCGACTGACGCAAGTCGCAGCTGCTTCCATTCATCCACGGAGTCGTTCGATGTGCATGTGTAGCGCGGTGCGAAGGAACTTGGCTGCAGGGTGATGACCGGGTTTCCCGTGCAGTTGGCCGCCCCTGTGCGGGAATCGAAGATGCCGATCTTGCCGGGATCGGTGTTGTACCAGACACACGACGGGTTGTTCGGGTCGGCACGCAGCGCATAACGGCGGTTGTTGGCATCGGGTGTCGTGTTGAACCCGGCACACGCAGCATTGGTCGAGTAGTCGAAGCAGTAAATCGTCGTCGTGTTGAGCACATCGAGAAGGAATGCCCGGCCGTCCGTCGCCTCGAAACGGCCGTAGTTCGCCGCACTGCCGTTGCCGCTGGCTGCCCAGGAGGTGACGCTGTGCGGGTTCACCCAGGCCGGGCTCGGAAGCGATCCGTCCAGCTTGAGGCAGAACAACCTCATGCACACCCCGTCGATGGTGCCTGTGGAGTTCATGTGCGCCACCGGCGGGAAGGCTGCAGCCGTCTGAGAGATGGACGTGTACGACACGGGCCAGGCTCCTGCACAGGCCGCAAGCGTCGACGACTCGTAACAACTCAGATGAGTATCGGAGGTCACGAACACCTTGTTGCCGAGTGGATACACATGGGCCCAGTTGCCGTTCGCGCCTGCTGTGCCCGAGAGTGAGACGGGCGAATTCGGGCAGGCAGCTCCTGTGGCCGGATCGAGGCACAGCAACTTCATGCCGATGGTCTCGACGCCGAACAGGCGACCGCCGATTCCCTCCGCATTCGACAAGTAGCCGTAGTTCGTGACAGTCGAGTTGCCGAGCTGGATGAACCCGCATGACACCGGTCGCGTGGCGGTGACATCGATACACAGTGCACCGGGGTATTTTGAACCGGCCGACTGAGCAGTGAACGCGTAAAGCTTGCCGGAGGCCATGTCTGCCCAGCCACCGGACCGGTTGCTGGTGACATAGCCGGAGAACTGGGAGCCATCGGCGCTCGCCGACGCCTCCACTGCCGGGGCATATCCCGGGCAGAGTGTGCCGGTTGTGCGGAGAAGACAGTTGAGTCGGATTGCCGAGGAGTTGTGATGGAAGATGTTGTAGACGTAGTTGTCGTAGAGGAACACGTCCCAACCGTCGCCACCGGTCGATGCGGAGAATGTCGATGCCGGGATGGGAGCATTCGTTTCCGTGGTGTACTGCTGGGAGTAACCCACGATCGGTCCGGCCGTGACCGATTTCGTCGCCCTCACATCGGTCACGCCGGATGCCGGCGACGGCTCCGAGTTCACCCACGTGCCCGAGTTGTTCGCCTGGTACTGGATGGTCCAGCCCTCGGGTGCCACAGCAGAGCCCGAGGTGTACACCATGTCGGGGTCGAGGTTGATGTTCAGCTCGCGGTTGCCGGTGCCTTCCTTGAGGAGGCCACCGAGACCCACCTTCACCACGCCACCGTTGTTCACGGTGGATCCGTCGCGCAGGAGCGTCACACCGTTCACAAGGTTCATGGTGGCGCTGGCGGTGCCGCCGACGGCCTGAAGAACGCCGGTGTGGCCGACGAAGATGAGCGACACGGCCAGAACGAGGGTTGCCGTGACACGGGAGAGGGTCTTGCGTACGAAAGTCACGGGCACGAACCTAACAACCGGATGTCCCCCCGTAAATGAACGAGCCGGGAAAATAGACCGTCTACTGGCCGAGTTGCGCGATGGCCCTGGCCACGAGATCGCGTGCTTGTGCCTGCTTTGCCTGGTAAGTGGCGAAATCCGGCGGGTTCTCGGCGAGCGCGGCATCAGCCTCGGCGAACAGTGCCTCGGCCTGCGCCAGGAGTCCCGACGGGGTGCCGGCGACGGGCGGCGTGGTACCGCCCGGAACGGTGGTGGCCCCCGGAACCGTGGTGGGCGGCGCAGGGGTCTGGGTGCTCCCGCCCACGCGGTCACCGAGGTCCTTCGAGAAGCCGGGGAACAGTCGTGAGATCACGTCGGTGAGGCTGTCACCGATCACGGCGCGGCCGTTGTAGCTGGCCAGCACCTTGCGCACGAACACCTGCTTGGAGTCCGATCCGTCGGGCAGCACGAACATGGGCCGCAGGTACACGAGGCCCCTCGACACCGACACCACCTGCAGGTCGCCGAACATCACGCGCGAGCCGCGCTGGTCGAGCGGCGTGATCACCTGGGAGATCGTGGGCTCCGACTCGAACTCCGAGGCGATGGTGGCCGGGCCCGGCGGCAGCGGCGTGTTCATCTCGTACACCGTCATCTTCCCGTACGACTTCGGGTCGCTCGACACCACCATGAAGCTGCGCATTTCCTTGCGGCTGTCGTCGGAGGAGAACGGCACGAACGGCCTCAGCATGGAGAACACGCCGGCATCGGTGCCGTCACCCGGCGCGTGGAAGATCGTGTAGTACGGGGTGAAGCGTGCGACGTTCGCGTCATCGGCGTTGATCGACTCCGAACCCGGCAACAGAGCGCCGGGCCCCACGGTGCCGGTGACGGATGACGAGTTGCTCTCCTCGGGCTCGATGGCAGGGGCCTGGGCGACGCTCCATGCGGCGTCACGGTTGAAGAACAGCGTGGCGTCATCGAACTGGTAGCGGCCGAAGATGTTCGTCTGCACCCGGAAGAGGTCCTCGGGGTAGCGGAAGTGCGCCGCAAGTGCTGGGTCGACATCGGACGCCTTCTTGAACAGCTTCGGGAATGCCGCCTTCCACATGCGGGCGATGGGGTCCTTGGTGTCCATCAGGTGGAAGTCCACCGAACCGGAGTACGCGTCGACCACCACCTTCACGCTGTTGCGCACGTAGTTGAACGAGTGGTTGAGGTCGCTTTCGGCACCGAGCTGGGACGTGTTGGCCATCTCGGCGTACGGGTAGCGGTCGGTGGTGGTGAATGCGTCGATGACCCACTTGATCTCACCGTCGACCACCACGGGGTAGGGGTCGGCGTCGTAGTGGAGGAAGGGCGCGATCTTGCGCACGCGCTCGCGGATGTCGCGGATCCACAGGAACCGCGAGTCATCGCGCACCAGGCTGGACCCGACCAGGTTGAACTCGCCGAAGTTCACCGCGAGGGCCACCTTGCGCAGGGTGCTGTCCACCCGGATGCCGGCATCCACGTCGAACGCGCTCTCCCCCGCCCCCTCGCACTGCTGCTCCTTCTGGTCGGTGTTCACCACCGCGTACGAACCGAGGCCGTCACTGAAGTAGATCTGCGGCCGCGTGACACCGAGGTCGATGTACTTCGGGCGGCCGTCAGCGGTGGCCACGCTCGCCGGTGCGGCAATCACGCCGCAACCGTGGGTGTAGATGAGGTGCTGGGACACCCACGTCCGGTTCGGCAGGCCCGACAGGTTCAGCTCGCGCGCCGCCACCAGCACCTGCTGCACGCGCCCGTCGACGGAGTACCGGTCGACGTCGAGGTCGTTCACCGCGTAGAACGACGACAGGCCCTTGTCGAGGGAGAAACGGTCACGCATGCGCACGGGGTCGAGCTGACGCACGTCGCGCAGGGCGGCGTCGTCGGCCTCCACATCCGCTGCGGTGATGTCGGAGTACGACACCTCCACCCGCTCCACGTTGTCGATGCCCATCGCGGCCTTCGTGGCCTCGATGTTGCGCTGGATGTAGGGCAGCTCACGTGTGCTCACGTTCGGCTGCACCACGAACCTCTGCACCAGCGCCGGGTACACGGTGCCGGCCACGATGGCCACCACAACCCACAGGCCGATGCCGAGTGCAGGGAGGCGCCAGCCGCGCTGGCGCACGTTCCACAGCAGCAGCGCGGTGACCGCGAGCGACACGAGCACCATCAGGTTGATGGCGGGAAGCTGTGCGTTCACGTCGGTGTACAGCGCGCCGCGCACCACACCGCGCTGCGAACCCGTCAGCTGGTAGCGCGACAACCAGTAGTCCGCGGCGCGCAGCAGGGTGCCGCCCGCGATGAGGACCGAGATGTGCACCTTTGCCTGCGGTGACACACGCTGCGTGCGGTCCTGCGGGCGGATCGCACCGTTGATGAAGTGGAACCCCACTGCAAGCAGCGTGATCAGCACGAGCGCACCGAATGCCCATGTCACCACGAACTGTGCGAACGGCAGACGGAACACATAGAAACCCACGTTCGCCCTGAACTGCGGGTCGCCCACCGAGAACGCCTGGCGGTTGCGGAACATCAGCCAGTTCTGCCACTGCGCCGATGCGGGCAGACCGAGCATCAGGCCCACCAGCACCGCGATCGCGATGCGCAGCTTGCCGCGGTGGCGGGCCGTGGCCTGGCGGATCCGCATCACTGCCTGGTCCTCGGGGGTGGACGGGAGCGTGAGAGGTGCGAGCCGGTCGGCGAGCAGCAGGTTCACCCACACGAACAGGGCGCTGCCGAGCGAGAACACGGCGGCAAGCTCCACCTTGCTGCGCAGCACCCCCCAGTACACGTCGGTGCGGCCGAGGCTGTCGAACCACAGCACGTTCACGTAGAACGACGAGAGGCTGCGCGCACTGAAGAGCAGGAGGAGCAGCGCACCGATCACGACGGACACCACGATCCGTCCCTTGCTCGGACGACGGAACCTCAGCTGCGGAAAACCGGGGAAGCCGTTGCCGGCGGGGCCGTCACCGGGGGTGCTCACGGCGCCGAACGCTAGCGGTCAGTGGGCGCGATGAGGCAGCGGCAGCCGGCGTGTGCCATGGGGTGGACGTGCCCGGTGGGGAACTCCTCCCCCTTCACGATTGCACCCGCGAGTGCATTGTCGGCACAGTCGGGACAACAGTCGTGGGCCGGGTCGACCGTCCACGCCACCATGGCTGTGGGGTCAAGCGACAGGTACGCACCTGCGTTGTGCGCGGCGTGCACCGTGTCGGCCGCATGCTCGTCGATGCCCGACATCTTCCACTTGCGGTACACGTCGCGCATCAGACCCGCCGCGAGTGACCGGTCACCCTCGGCCTCGCCGAGCGCCACACGCGCATCCTCGCGGAACGCGGCAACAAGTCCCTCCGCCACCGTTTTCGCCACCGCGGTGTCGATGGCCTTCTTGGTGACGCGCTTGGGCGTGGCACCGGCACCGCGCACCGACTTCACCCCGGCCGAGGCGGCGGTCATCGACTCATCCCCCACGACGGCGGCGTAACGGGCGGCATGTTCCTTCACGGTGCCGAGCACCGCATCGATATCCAGCGATGCGCGCTTGTTGCGCAGGTGCTCGAGAACGCCGTTCTGCTCGTCGGCCAGTGCGCGCTTCAGCTTGCGCGCGGCCTGCGCCACCAGCGGCTCCACCGCCTTGTCACGCGTGGCGAACACCTTGGGGTCCGCGGCAACGGTTGCCGGCTTCTTCTTCGCTGTCGGCTTGACGGCAGCGGGCCCGGCCTTCTTCGGCTTTGTCTCGTCCTTCTTTGCCGCGGCGGCCACCGGCTTCGCCACCTGTTCGGTGCTCGACTCGCGCAGCCTGGCGAAGATGTCATCCACCGTGTGGTCGGTGCGTGCCGGCGCCTTCTCCATCGACGGGTGTGGGTCCTCACGCGGGAGGTCGGGAACCGCGTGGGGCCGGCGGTCGAACAACGACACCACGTTCGTGGCGTGGGCAGGCGTCTCGGCCGGCTCGTCACCGTGCTCCTCGACCGGTTCCGGGATGACTTCATCGATCTCTTCGGTGACGACGGGCTGGTCATGCACCTCTGCATCTACTTCTGCATCCAACTCCACCTCGATGACGTGACCGGGGTCCCCGTGCACGGGTTCGTCGGCCTCGAGAATGGATTCCAGCGGGATGTCGATCGTGGCGGTGGACCGCTCCACCAGTTCCTCGGCTGACGCCGCGGCCGGGGTGGTCCCCGGCAATGTCCCGTTCCTCCCCCCGATCCTTCCTTCCACGTCCAGGAGATTTCCCATGTCCAAGATGATGGCGTTCGATCAGGAGGCCCGCGAGGCCATGCGGCGGGGTGTCGCCA
>JBJTFB010000013.1:0-5533 GCA_046093205.1 Acidimicrobiales bacterium | reverse complement strand
CATGGACCCCGAGGTCGAGGAGGCCTACGAGCGGACCCTCGACATGATCGCATCCACCGGCGTGGAGGTGGTGCGTGCACCGTCACCTTCGCGCCGAACTCCAGCTGGCCCTGCACGTAGTCGCAGGTCTCGGCCCATCGGTCGGAGAGTCCGAGCATGCTCTGGTGCAGCTCGGCGGTGGAGATCACGAACCACCAGTACACCGATGAGTTGTCCGACGGTGACGGTGCACGCACCACCTCCACGCCGGTGGATGCGATCATGTCGAGGGTCCGCTCGTAGGCCTCCTCGACCTCGGGGTCCATGTCGGAGCGGTAGGTGCGGCAGGCAATCACACGCCGTGGCATGCGCGGGGTGAGGTCCACCGAGCCGGCCGGAAGCGACAGGAAGTCGCCGCGGGCGGGGCCGTGCGTCACGGAGGCCTCGGTGATCACGTCGTCCACCGAAGTCCCGCTGGATCCCTGCGTCGAGAACTCGATCCAGCGGGGGAGAGCGTTGCGTCCGATCGCGCCCATCGACGGCTTGTACCCCACGAGGCCGCACGCGCTGGCCGGTCCGCGCACGCTGCCGCCACCGTCGGAGGTGGTGGCAACCGGCACGAGCCCGGCGGCGAGGGCCGCCGCGCTGCCGCCGCTCGAGCCGCCGGGTGATTTCTCGGGGTTCCACGGGTTTCGGGTTGCCCCGAACAGGGTGTTCACGGTGACGGCTGTGGCCCCGAACTCGGGGGTGTTGCTGCGGCCGATCACAATGGCGCCGGCAGCACGGAGACGCTCGATGATCACGTCGGAGAAGGTGTCCGCCGGTGCATCGGCGAACAGCGTGCTGCCGAAGGTGGTGCGGCGTCCCTCGATGCGCACCATGTCCTTCACGAGAACTGGCAGACCCGCGAGCGCACCGGTGCGGGGGTGTGCTGCCGCTTCGCGCAGGGCATCCTCGCCCCACAGTGCGGTCACTGCATTCAGGCCACGGGTGGCCTCGATGCGGTCGAGTGACCTCTGCACCAGCTCCACCGGGCTCATCGAGCCGCTACGGACGAGAGCCGCCAGTTCCTTCAGCACGCACCGACACTAATCCTCTGTGCGCTCCGGTGGTTTAGCCGACGGGGAACCAGTTCCAGTCGACCGCGGCGAGAGTGGGGTCGGCCGTGGCCAGTACCGCGAGACCCACGATGGTGGCGCGGGCCGGCACGTGGTCGAGAAGCGGCACGCGGATGTCGTGGTTGATTGACTCAAGGTGACCGTTCGTGAACTCACCGAGCATCCGTGCGAGCGCCGGGGTGTGCCGGGCAGCGACCAGGCACTCGAGGCGGAACTGCCTCCACAGCAGACGATCGTCGGACAGATGCGCACGAAGGTTCGCCGAGATGGTGCCCCGCAGGTTCGCGGTGTTCATCGACGTGAAGGCTGCGATGTCGCGCTCGGTCTGGGGAAGGTGGAGCAGCTCCACGCAGTCGAGAACGAGGGATTCCTTGTTCTCGTACAGGCCGTAGATGGCGCCCACGCTGACTCCCGCACGCCGCGCGATTCGCGACACGGTGGCGCGGTGCACACCCGAGCGCGAGATCACGTACTCGGTGGCATCGATCAGCGAGTCGCGCACCTCGTCACCCGTGCGGGGTCGCTCGAATTCGTCGGCCTCGGCGCTGCCGGGGCTGCCGTCGCCGCGTTCCGTGTCAAACGGCCGGCAGAACAGGCACAGCAGGTGACCGGGGTCGATAGACGGCTGGTCGGCGGACGGTGCGGCCGAGTTCAGGAGTGCCGTGCCGAGGAGCGTGGCCACCACCAGCACCGCGAGCTGACGCTGCGGTCCGTCGGTTCCCGGTGCCGCACCGTGCATGGCGAGCAGCATCCCGAGGTCGTGGTGCACGACCTCGCCGAGCACCTCGTCGCGGCGGGCGGCCACCATCACCTCCACCGCACTGCCCGCATCCGGCAC
This sequence comes from Acidimicrobiales bacterium, assembly GCA_046093205.1. Taxonomy (GTDB): domain Bacteria; phylum Actinomycetota; class Acidimicrobiia; order Acidimicrobiales; family Ilumatobacteraceae; genus UBA2093. Next base: position 3,598 of record JBJTFB010000013.1, on the reverse strand, counting down.
GGACACGGGGTCGCACAGTGCCCGCCACGCCGTCACCGCGCGGTCCATTGCGTTCTCGTCGCGGTTCTCTGCCGCATGCAGCGCTGCTTCGAGCACCCCGGAGACCGCCGGCCAGAAGCTGCGCTGCCAGGCCAGCACCATCAACTCAGAACGGTCGTCGCACCGTGCGTAGATCACGCCGCTGCTGTAGCCCGCATCGGATGCGACCCTCGTGAGAGCCAGCTGGTCGACCCCGTCCCGGCGCACGGCGTTCGCCGCACTGGCGGCGACCTTCTGGTCGGTCTGTCGTGACCTCTCGGTCTGTCTGCTCGTCACCATCGAATGTCCACCAACCGTCGGGACTCATGCTCCCACAGCCGGCCCGTCGTTCCCCATGCGGACGCACCGTAGAGTGACGACATGGACCTCTCGCTCGGCGCGGTGCAGATGAGCATGACACCCGACGTCAGCCGGAACCTCGACACCGCGGAACGACTGGTGCGTGATGCCGCCGCGAGGGGCGCGAAAATAGTGCTCATTCCCGAGCTGTTCGAGGACGTCTACTTCTGCAAGGACGTCGACGCGGCGAACCTCACCCGCGCACGGCCGGTCGAGGGCCACACCACGGTCGACCGGTTCGCCTCGGTCGCCCGTGAGCTCGGCGTGGTGCTTCCGCTCAGCATTGTCGAGCGCGCAGGCAACACCCTGTTCAACACCGTGGTGATGGTGAACGCCGACGGGTCGGTGCTCGGCACGTACCGCAAGAGCCACATCCCGGACGGGGTCGGCTACAGCGAGAAGTTCTATTTCACGCCCGGCGACACCGGCTTCCGCGTGTGGGACACCGCGCACGGTCGGGTGGGTGTGGGCATCTGCTGGGACCAGTGGTTCCCCGAGGCTGCACGCGTGATGGCACTGCGCGGCGCGGAGTGCATCCTGTACCCCACGGCGATCGGAAGCGAGCCGCCCGACCCCACCTGGGACTCCAGCGGTCACTGGCAGAGGGTGATGCAGGGTCATGCCGCGGCGAACCTGCTCCCCGTCGTGGCGGCGAACCGCTATGGCCGCGAAACCGGCACGCAGACGGAGATCGATTTCTACGGTTGCTCGTTCATCGCCGACAACACCGGTGCCAAGGTTGCCGAGGCACCGCGCGACGCCGAGGCGGTGCTCGTGGCGGACTTCGACCGTGCGGCGCTCGACCGCCTGAGGCTGTCGTGGGGGCTGTTCCGCGACAGACGCCCCGACCTCTACGGCGACATCACCGGCTTCGGCAGCTGATCAGACGGGCGCGTCGCACTCGCGGCGCGGCATGGCCGGCGACGGAAGGTTGTCCCACATGTCGGCCAGCAGGTCGTCGCGAAGCGCGCGCACCGAGGGGTCGTCCCACCGGTTCACCCGCTGCAGCGGGTCGTTCGCGTGGTCGTACAGTTCGCCCTCGGTGCCGTCGTGCAGCGTCCCGGGCAGCATCGCGGAGCATGTCCACCCGTCACGGTGGATGGTGCGCACACCCACCTCCTTGCCGAAGAGCACGCTGTCCCACTCGGTGAGCACGCGCTCGAAGCCACGGGAGCGCGCATCGTCGTCACTGACGGGGAGTGCGGCCGCCTCGGTGTAGCCGGGCCTGTCGAGGCCGGCGATGGAGGCAAGAGTCGCAGCGAGCGACACGTGGCCGACCGGTGCAGTGACGGTGGCGGGTGCGATGCCGGCCGACCTCGCGGGCCTCCAGATCAGCGGGAGACGCATGAGGGAGTCCACGTGGTACGGACCCTTGAACAGGAGACCGAAGTCCCCCTGCATCTCGCCGTGGTCTGTGGTGAAGACGATGTCGACGTCGTCCTCCCAGCCGCGCGCGCGGATGGCGGCCAGCACGCGGCCCACCGCCTCGTCGATGAGCTCGTTCTTCACGTGCACCATCGCGTTGATCTCGCGCACGTTGTCGGCCGTGAGGGTCGCCGGCACCCACTTGAGCGGTGCCTCGAAGTTCGACACGAACTGGCCGGTGTACCAACCCATCCAGTGCGCGGGCTTCGACGACAGCACGCGCTCGCGCTCCGCGGGGTCCGCGATGTAGCCCTCCGGAAGATCAAGGTCGCGCCAGTTCACGCGGTGCACCTCGCTCTGCGGCGGGTCCCAGGGGTGGTGCGGGTCGGGGAACGACATCCAGCAGAACCACCTGTCATCCTGGCCGACGGAGTCGAGCCAGGCGATCGTGCGGTCGGCCACCCAGTCGGTGTGGTACCACTCGCGCGCGATGCCGTTCGTTGTGCGCACCTGGGGTGCCATGGTGTCCCCGCCCGGCTCGGTGGTGACCTCGAGGTCGGCATCGAGGTTCGGCACGAAGCCGAGCATCACCTCGGGATGGTTCTCGCGCAGCCAACCCACGTAGTGCAGGTTGCCCGCGGCGCCGTGACCCGCGAACTCCATGTGCTCGAAACCGCGGTGTGGGAACGGGGTGCCGTCGGGGAGGTTCGACCACTCGGTGAACGTGCCGTCGCGGCCCATGCGGTTCTCGGCGAAACGCAGGAAGGGGTCGAGGAGCGGCTCGAAGTGGGCCTTGCCCAGCAGCGCCGTGCGGTAGCCGGCCGAACGCAAGGTGGTAGCGATGCTCGGTGCGTCCTCGGGCAGGGGGACACCGTTCATCCACACGCCGTGCGTGGCCACGTGCTGGCCGGTGATCATCGTGCTGCGCGAGGGCATGCACACCACGTTCTGAGGGTGGGCGCGCGTGAAGTTGATGCCCTCGCGTGCGAGTGCATCGATGTTCGGTGTGCGCGCCACCGTGCCGCCGTTGCAGCCGAGTGCGTCGAAGCGCTGCTGGTCGGTGGTGATGAAGAGAATGCGCCGGCCCGTCACTGTGCCCCCTCGAGGATCTGTTTCGCGTTGCGGAGTGCCTGGCCCGATGCCCCCGCGGTGACGAGGGCGAGGACGTTCGGGGTGCACTGGGTGGAGTAGGCGAGGATGCTGTGGCCGTGCCGGTCGTCGATCACGTCGACGGTGCCGAAGTGGTCCTTGATGAGAGGGTTGTTCACGATGGAGTACTGGAACCGTCGCGACCGGCTGTCGACCACCACGATGTCCTCCTCGAACACGATGCCGGTGGGCAGCGTGACCCAGCGCTTCGTTCCCTCGACGCGGCAGTCCTTCACGGGGAACCACTCGTGCAGCCGCGCGGGGTCACCCACGAGCGCCCACACGTCGTCCGGTGGACATTCGATGTGGATGTCGCGTCGGATCGTTGCCACACGGGAACGATAACCGTGCCGCCCTCCGATGTCAGTCGTCGGGATCCCAGTCCACCGGCTCGAGTCCCGCCTCGACGAGGGCGGCATTCGCCCGGGAGAACGGTCTGCTGCCGAGAAAACCGTTGTGCGCCGACAACGGCGAGGGGTGTGCGCTCTCGATCACCGTGTGCAGCGGGTTCGTCACCAGGGCCTTCTTCTTCCGCGCGTGGCCTCCCCACAGAACGAATACGGTGCGTTCGGTGCGTTCGTTCACCGTCTCGATCACGCGGTCGGTGAACGTCTCCCACCCGCGACCCTGGTGACTCCCGGCCTGACCCTCGCGCACGGTGAGGGTTGTGTTGAGCAGCAGCACACCACGGCGCGCCCACGCGGAC
>JBJTFB010000012.1:0-4533 GCA_046093205.1 Acidimicrobiales bacterium | reverse complement strand
GGGGATCCCGAGCGACGCGATCATCTTCGACCTCGAGGACGCGGTGTCCCCGGATGCGAAGGACCTCGCGCGCGGCCAGGCCGTGGCCGCGGCGAACAGCAGCGAGTACGGCCGGCGCGAGCTCACCATCCGCTGCAACGCACTCGACACACCGTGGGGACGCGACGACGTCGCCGCCGCCGCAAAAGCATCGGTGTCCGCGGTGGTGATCCCCAAGGTGTCGGGTGTGAAGCAGCTCGACGAGGTGTCGGTGGCGCTCGATGCGGCCGGCGCACCCGCATCGATGACCATCTGGGCGATGATCGAGACCCCGACCGCGATCCTCGATGCGCGTGCGATCTGCTCGCACCCGCGGGTGTCGGTGCTGGTGATGGGCACGAACGACCTCGCCAAGGAACTGCGCGCCGCCCAGCTGCCCGGCCGTGCGCCGCTGGTGCCGCACCTGTCCACAGCGCTGCTCGCGGCGCGCGAGGCAGGCAAGCCGGTGCTCGACGGCGTCTACAACGACATCAAGAACGCCGAGGGCTTCCGCGCCGAGTGCGAGCAGGGCATGCAGATGGGCTTCGACGGCAAGACCCTGATCCACCCCGACCAGGTCGCGGTCGCGAACGATGTGTGGGCACCGGGCGAGGCAGAAGTCGAGCACGCCCACCGCGTGATCGCTGCGTTCGACGAGGCACTCGCGGCGGGCAAGGGCGTGGTGCAGCTCGACGGCCGGATGATAGAGAACCTGCACGTCGACAACGCTCGTCGCGCGATTGCGATCGCCGAGGCAATCGCCGCACTCGGCTCCTGACGGCGGCGCGTCAGAGATTCGCGCGGAAGAGCGCGAGCGTGCGCTCCCATGCCGTCTTCGACACGGCTGCGTCATAGACGTCGGGACGTGTGTCGTTGAAGAACGCGTGGTGGGTGCCGGGGTACACGTGGAAGGTCGCCGTCTTGCCCTTCGCACGCAGTTCCGCCTCGAGTCCCTTCGCGGCCTCGGGCGATGCGGTGCCCCTGTCGTTCTCTGCGTAGTGGCCCTCCACCACTGCCGTGATCGCATCCCAGTCCACCGGGGTGTCGGGCCTCATGCCTCCGTAGAACGGCGCGCACGCCGCGACCGCGTCGGGGCGCTGGCAGGCCACCATCAGCGAGAGTCCCCCGCCCATGCAGAACCCGGTCACGCCGACCTTCGGCCGGCCAGTGCGTGCGATGAGATAGTCGACGGCACCGCTCAGGTCCTTGCCCGCGGTGCCGAGGTTCATGCTCATCAGCAGCTTGCCCGCCTGGTCGGGCTCGGTGGTCTGCTCACCGTGGTACATGTCGGGTGCGAGCGCGGTGAACCCCTCGGCTGCGAAGCGGTCCGCGATGTCCTTGATGTGGTCGACGAGACCCCACCACTCCTGGATCACGATGACGCCCGGCCCCTTGCCGTCGGCGAGGTAGCCCCCGCACGTGCCGCCGTTGCTCCTGAACTCGACCATCTCACCCATCGCACGCTCCTTGCTGCCCCGGCGCAACTGCGCCGACAGCACCGAACCTAGACCCGGGCCGAACCCGGGCAGGTGGTCAGACCACGCTCCGCCGCAGCAGTTCGGTCGCGGGCGGGCACGCCTGCTGTGACGCAAGCACAGCCGCATCGAGCGGGCCGCCCGAGGGCGAGAACACCGCGCCCACCAGACCGTGCGGCACGAGGTCGAAGCCCGATGCCCACGGGTCGGGGCGGCCACGGACCTCCTCCACCATGGGGTCGAACAGGGCGGCAGGCAGCCGGGTTGCCGCCGATGCCACCATCCACACGGGCCGTCCCGTGCACCACGCGACCGAAGCGAGCGCAAGTGTGCCGCCGCATGCCAGGACATCGGTGTCACCGACCGCTGCTGCATGCACCAAGGTGACGTCTGCGGCCTCGACCGCGGAGGCGAGACCCTCGGGTGCGACGAGTTCGCACTCGCAGTCGTTCCGCGACAGCTGACGGAGCGTGTCCTGTCCGTCACCGAGCGAATCGACGACGAGTGCCCGCACATCACCGCGACGCTGCAGGGCGTCGACGATGTGGCCGCTCCAGCCGATCGTGCACACCACCGCCGAGTCGGGAAGTGCATCGGCGAGATGGAGCGCGGTGGGGTCCTCGCGCAGTTCGCGCATGCAGGTGCGCAGTTCGGCGCGAGCGTCGAGTGCGGTGACCGCCCGTGCGCTCACGTTCCACAGCGGTGCGTTCGTGGGCTGGTGCTCGAGAAGCCGGCGCGCCGAGACCATCAGCGCGCCCGGGTCATGCGTCACTGCCGAGAGGGCATCGGCGGCCCCGAGGGCGAGTTCGACCGGGTCGGCGCCGTGCGAACGGGCGACGTAGCGCAGGAACTCGAAGGGGTTCACGCCGACACGCTACTGACGGGCATCGGCGCGTCGGCCCCGTTCAAGTAGCGTGTTTCCCGTGGCAGCCACGGAACTCCCCAACCCCGACCTGGACGTGACCCTCTCCCCACTCACCGGCGGGGCCCGGCCCCTGCGTGAGTGGCTCACCACCTTCCATCTCGCCTGCTTCGTCCTTGACCCCTACACGAACGAGAGCAGCTGGATCCTTCCCGTCGCGGCGCGCATCATGCGCCAGTTCAGCGGCGCCGCCGTGCGCGTGAACTTCGTGATCGCCTGCGGCCCCGACGATGCCCGCACCTTCCTCGGTCCGCTCGCCGACGAGTTCCTCGTGTACTGCGACCCCGACCGCGCCGCCATCAGGGCGCTCGGCCTCACCGAGCTTCCGGCGTTCGTGCTCGTGCAGTCGAACGGCACCATCCCCGCCGCCGCGCAGGGCTGGAACGCCACCGACTGGAAGCACGTGGCGGCGAAGGTGGCCGACCTCACCAGCTGGTCGAAGCCGTCGCTGCCCGCCCCGGGTGACCCCGGCGCGTTCCGCGGCACACCCGCACTTGTCTGACCGGCCCCACCGCACGGGCCTGCCCGTCGAGGACGTCGTCGACGAACTCCGCTCCGCGCTGCAGACCTCCCACGCTGCCGTCCTGGTGGCACCTCCCGGCGCCGGCAAGACGACACTCGTTCCCTTGCGGTTGATCGAGGAACCGTGGGTCGCAGGCCGGCGCATCGTGATGCTCGAACCGCGCAGGCTCGCCGCACGTGCCGCGGCACGGCGCATGGCGACATTGCTGAACGAGGACGTCGGCGCGACTGTCGGGTACCAGACCCGTGACGAACGACGGATCGGCCCGGGCACACGGATAGAGGTTCTGACCGAGGGCGTGCTGACCCGTCGACTGCAGAACGACCCTGCGCTCGAGGGCACGGCCCTCGTGATCTTCGACGAGGTGCACGAACGCAACGTGCCCACCGACCTCGGCCTCGCCTTCCTGCTGGATGCACGGCGCACCCTGTCGTCAGATGTGCGCATTCTCGCCATGTCTGCGACACCGCAGGTGTCGACGTTCGTGTCGGTGCTGGGCGACGGCAATGACGTGCCGGTCATCACCTCGGACGGGCGCATGCACCCGGTCGAGGTGCGGTTCGTGCCCCGCGGCCGCGACGAGCGGCTCGAGAACTCGGTGGCGGCAGCCGTGACGGCCGCACTGCGCGACGACGAGGGTGACGTGCTCGTTTTCCTGCCGGGCATCGGCGAGATCAACCGCTGCGCTGAGGTGCTGCGCGGCCGCACACCGGACGGTGTGCGTGTGCACAGGCTCGCCGGTGCGCTGCCGTTCGATGAGCAGGACGCCGCTCTCGCACCGTCACCGGTCGGTGCGCGGCGGGTTGTGCTCAGCACCGACATCGCGGAGTCCTCGCTCACGGTCGACGGCGTGCGCATCGTGGTGGACGCAGGTCTTGCGCGCGTTCCCCGGCTCGATGCGCGCACCGGACTCACCGAGATCGTCACGGTGACCTCGTCGCGGGCCTCGGCCGACCAGCGTTCAGGTCGCGCGGGCCGCACCGAACCCGGTGTTGCGTACCGCCTGTGGAGCCGCATGGAGGACGGCACGAGACTCCCCCACCTCCCCGCCGAGATCACACAGGTCGACCTCTGCGGGCCGGCCCTCGAGATCGCGGCGTGGGGCACCCCGCACGGCGAGCTGCGCCTGCCCGACCCGCTCCCGCCGCGCGCGCTCAGGTCGGCTCTCGACACACTCGCGATGCTTCACCTTCTCGACGGCAACGGCCGGCCGACCGACCTCGGGAGGGACGTGCTGCGGCTGCCCCTCCACCCGCGACTCGGCACGATGGTGGCCCGCAACGCGGACACACAGCCGCACGGCTGGATTGCCTGCGTGCTCGGCGCACTGCTGGAGGAACGCGACATCATGCGCGGGCGTCCCGATGACCTGCCCTGCGACATCGGTCTGCGCGTGCGCATCGTGCTCGGCCTCGACTCCCACGATGCGGCGGACCGCGGTGCGACACGACGCGTGCTGGATGCCGCCCGCGACATCGCACGGCGGGCCGGCGTGCGCAGACCGATGTCGCAGGGCAGGTCATCGGGACGCCCGCGCATGATGTCGCGTTCCTCCAGCAGTGCGCCGAGCACGCAGGCAATCCAGCCGTGCGGCT
>JBJTFB010000011.1:0-4381 GCA_046093205.1 Acidimicrobiales bacterium | reverse complement strand
GACGAGGCCGACCGCATGGCGGACGAGGGCTTCACCCCGCAGGTCGAGTGGGTGCTGCGCCATGTCACCGGCGAGCACCAGACGATGCTGTTCTCCGCCACTCTCGACGGCCAGGTCGGCAACCTCGTGCGCCGCTACATGAAGAACCCCGAGGAGGTGTCGATCGACGCCCCCACCGACACCGTGGGCACGATGCACCACCTCTTCCTCGCGGTGCACCGCATGGACAAGGACAAGGTCGTGAACGCGATGGCGCAGGCCGCCGGCAAGACCGTGGTGTTCTGTGACACGACGCGACTCTGCGACCGAGTGGCCGACAAGCTCGACGAACTGGGCGCCAGGGTTGCCGCGATCCACGGCGACCTCACGCAGGCGGCCCGCGAGAAGGCGCTCGCACGGTTCACTCGCGGTGAGCTCACGATCCTGGTTGCCACCGATGTCGCCGCGCGCGGCATCGACATCGACGACGTGGCGCTCGTGGTGCACTACGAGCCGCCGATGGACCACAAGACCTATCTGCACCGCTCGGGCCGCACGGCACGCGCCGGTCGCGACGGCTGGGCGGTCACCCTGGCGGAGTACAACCAGCACACCACCTGCCGGATCATCCAGCGCGCGCTGCGCCTGCCCACGAACCCGCCGGTCGAGGTGTTCTCGAACGACGCGCGACTGAAGGACCTCCGCACGTTCCTGTGATCCCGGCCGGGCCCGGCCCGACCCCGCCTCACACCCCTCTGACAGACTGAGAACCCTTGTCCGTCAGGTGACGGGATGTGGGCGAGCGGAGGATGCAGATGACGGGAGGGACGACGGGCACACACGGACTCACCGTCCGGTTCGTGCCCGACCTTGCGTCCGTCCTGCCCACGGTCGAGGGTTTTCTTGCCGACCGCGAGGGCCGCGACCTCTTCGAGACCGACCGCATCATCGTGCCGAACGCCGGTGTGAGGGCGTGGCTCCTGCAGCAGATCGCCGAACGCACCGGGTGCACCGCCACGGCAGACGGCCGCAGCCGTGTCGACGGTGTCGCCATGAACATCGACATCGAGTACCTCGGAGCGATCGACCGCTTCCTCGGCCGTGAACGGGGCGCCGTCGACCCGTGGGATGTCGAACACCTCACCATGTCCGTGCTGGGTGTCGTCGCCGCCCCCGACCCGCTGTTCGCCGACCAGGTGGAGAGGCTCGGCGGGGGACTGCGGGCGGCCCGCGCGATCGCCGACCGCTTCGACCGGTACAACGCACGCCGGCCGGCGATGGTGGAGGAGTGGGAGAAGGGCAACGCGGTCCTCTCGCCCGAGGTCGGGGCCGCCGTCGGTGACGGTGAGCATCCCGGTGAGCACCTGGTGACCCTCCCGCCACTCGCGGCGGAGGACATGTGGCAGTTCGAGCTGTGGCAGCGCGTGCGCCGCGCAGTCGACCGCGAGCCGTGGCCCGTTCTCGTCCGTCGCGTGATCGACTCCGGGGCGGGGCAGGGTGCAGGGGTTCTGCCTGCCCGACTCCTTGTTGCGGGCCTGCAGTCGTTGTCGGTACGGCACGCTCAGGCATTGAGGGCGCTGTCGCGCTGGATCCCAGTCACCGTCGTCATGGTGCACCCGTCGCCGGTGCTCGCGGCGCGCTGGTCGGATGCTGCCGCCGGTCTCGCTGTCACTCCCGGCATCGCACCGTTGCGTGACCCCGACGAACGTTTCGACGACACAGTCGACCCGCTCGTCGAGTCGTGGCTGCGCGGGTCGCGCGAGATGCAGGCAGTGCTCGCGTCCCAGGGACTCGGGTGCGAGGTGGACACATCCCCGGACGCCCCGGCGCTCGAGTCGCTTCTGGCACGTGTGAAGGCCACCGTGGTCACCGGCACGGCTGCCGACGGGGGGTTCGACCCCGCCGACATGTCGTTGCGGCTGCACCGTGCGCACAACCTCGCGCGCCAGGTGGAGGTGGTGCGTGATGCCGTGGTGCATGCACTCGTCGACATCAAGGGTCTCGAGCCGCACGAGATCGTCGTGCTCTGCGCCGACATCGCAGCCGCGGCGCCGTTGGTGAAGTCGGCCTTCGCCAAGGAGTACGTCATCAACGGCGAGCCCCGCACGGTCCCGGTGGTGGTGGCCGACCGGTCACTGCGCCAGGTCGACCCCGGCTCCCAGCTGCTCGCCGACCTCGTCCGCGCGGTGCGCGGGCGCTTCCCGGTGGCCGACGTGCTCGCCGTCGCAACGTCGCCGGTGGTGATGCGTCACTTCCAGTCCGGCCCCGACGACGTCGCGGCGTGGCGGCGCTTCATCGACAACGCGGTCGTGCGCTGGGGACTCGATGCCGACCAGAGGGCGCGGCGCGGGGTTGCCCTCGGGGTCCCCGCGCACACATGGTCGCTCGCCATCGAACGTGCGCTGCTCGGGGCCGTGCTCGACGACGGTGAGCCCCAGCCCGGCCTTGGCGGGGTGGTGCCCATGCAGAACCTCGACAGTGCCGATGTGCGCCCTGTGTCTGTGCTCGCACGCATCGTCAGCGTCCTTGCCGGCCTCGAGGAGGCTGTCACCACCGGTGAGCGCACGGTCACAGGGTGGTGCGAGGCCGTCGAGGATGCGTTGTGCGAGCTGTGCGACCCCTCCACCGGCGGACTGGACGACGCACTCGGGGCACTCGCGTCGATGTGCGCCGCGGTGCCGGTCGGTGCCGACACCGTGCCGGTGCGCTTCGATCATTTCGCCGATCTCCTGGTGGAACTCGTGGAGCAGGTGCCAGGACGCCAGCCGCTGCGCACCGGGGCGGTCACGGTCACCTCCATGATCCCCCTTCGCAGTGTCCCGTTCAGGGTGGTGTGCCTGGTGGGGTTCGACGAGGGCACCGGGTCGGCGGGTGAGGCGGAGGGTGATGACCTCACCGAACGCCAGCGCTTCGTCGGTGACATCGACCCCCGCCTCGACGGCCGCCGGGCCATCCTCGATGCGGTGTGCGCGGCGTCGGAGCGAGTCGTCATCACCTGCAACGGCCGCCACATCAAGGACAACAAGGAACTGCCCCTCATCACACCGCTCGCCGAGTTCATCGACCTCTGCGTCCGTTGCGGTGCCGGCATCGTTGACGACGTGCCGGTGATTGAGCACCTCCACCCTCGCCACTTCCTGTCGCCACTCAATTTCGTGGCGGGCGGTGTGGGGCCCGGCATCGTTTGGTCGCACGACTCCGTCACAGCCGCGGCCGTCGGCGGTGCCGTAGCACCGGCGCCGGCCGGCGCAGCCGTTGCGGTCGTTGCCGCACCCGCGGGGGAGGTCCCGTTCGCCGGGCTCGAGAAACTCCGCCGCAACCCGTTGCGCACCTTCCTGAACGACGGTCTGCGCATCGACACATGGAAGGACGCACCGGAGGACGAGCCGGCCACCGTTCCCCTCCAGGTCGACAACGACCGCATCCTCGAGCTCGCCCAGGACCTCCTTGCGGCCCGTCTCTCCGGGTTCGACGATGCGCAGTGGAGGAAGGTGCAGGAGACAACGGGGAACCTGCCCGTCGGTGAGTACAAGGTCCCGGTCACGCGGCACGTCACGGCCGTTGTCAACAGCCTTGCCGACGTTGCGCTCGGCTGGGGTTTCGACACCGGGGCAGTCGAGACCCTCGGCATCTCGGTTCCCGTCGGGAACGCCACGGTCACCGGTTCGGTGAAGGTGCACCGCACCGTCGAGAACCGGCTCGTGTTCGACCCCTTCCTCCGTGGCGGCAAGGAGCTCTCGGTGGAGTCCGCGGCGCTGCTGCTGTTGTGCCTCGTCGCGTCCGGCGAGGTGTTCGACGGTGCCCTCGTGCTCAACCACCATTCCAAGGACCAGAAGACGCAGGCACGGTTCGTCGAGCTCGACCCCGCGGTCACCCGCGCCGTTGCGTCGTCCAGGGTGGCCGACCTCGTCGGGCTCCTGCACCGCGCCGGGGCGGCGCCGTTCCCGATGTTCGGCGACACATGGTCGCTGCTCTCCGACCCCGATCCCACCGGTGCGGTCCACGCATTCGACAGCTGTCTCCGCTCCGAGAACTATCCGGCGTCGTTGGAGTCGTTGCTGTACGGGCCGCGTCCGCGGTTCGACGCGGTGTACCCCGACCCCGGGGCCGAACGGCAGTTCTTCTCCGACCTCGTCCGGGCCGTCCCGCAGAGGGATGCCGCACTCGGGAAGGCCGCCGGTTCCGTGAAGCCGCCGAAACCCTCGAAGACCGTGAGAACCCTGTCCACGAGGTACGTGTTCGCATGACCGCCGCACCCACCCCCGATTTCGACGCCGCTGTCGACGCGCTGCCCAACGGGACATTCGTCGAGGCCAGCGCCGGCACGGGGAAGACATGGTCCATCGCCACGGTCATCGCGCGTGAGATCGCACTGGACGACAACCTCCGCATCTCGCAGGTT
>JBJTFB010000010.1:0-3026 GCA_046093205.1 Acidimicrobiales bacterium | reverse complement strand
GTCGCGGCGGGGTTGAAGGTGTACGGCGACCCTGCCCGTGAGGGTGGTGCGCACGCCCCCCTGTCGTACAACGGCAACGCAATGCCCATGCAGGGTGAGACGGCAGGCGGTGCACTGACCGAGGCCGAGATTCTCGGCGTGGTGTGCCACATCCGATACGACCTCTCCGGTGCCGACCCCACCAGCGAAATGTGGGCGGGCGAGTACGAGAACTGGTGCTCCTCGGAGTCCGAGATCTTCAAGGCTCTCGAGTCGGGGTCGACCTCGTTCAACACGGTCGACAAGGACTTCTCGGCACTCGAGAACAAGCCCGGTGCCGTCGGCACGGAGCCGCGCGCGTCCATCGGCAAGTAACACCGGTCACCGCCCGTTCTCCCCCCGTTGTCCGGGGCCCGTGCGTATCGTGACGTCACCCGAGAGGCCCCCATGGATGACGCAGCCAGCACCGCCACCCCCGACTCACCGCCGCGCGAGACGGATGTTCTCGTGATCGGTGGCGGCCCTGCCGGCGCCGCGGCCGCGTACTGGTTGGCAACCGCAGGACACCGGGTCACCGTGATCGAGAAGAAGACGTTCCCGCGCGAGAAGACCTGCGGTGACGGGCTCACGCCGCGTGCGGTGAAGCAGATCACCGACATGGGGCTCGCCTCGACTCTCGAGAAGTGGCACCGCTACGAAGGACTTCGTGCGACTGCGCACGGGAAGGCCCTCGAGCTGCAGTGGCCGTCGCATTCGGTCTACCCGCAGCACGGCTACGTGGTGCGACGGCGTGAACTCGACATGTCGGTTGCGCTCAACGCACAGGCTGCCGGCGCGGAACTGCTGCAGGGGCACGAGGCGCACCAGCCGATTCTCGAGCGCGGCCTGTTGCGCGGTGCGGTCGTCACCGACAAGGCCGCCCACCGCACGTTCGAACTGCGGGCGAAGTTCGTGGTGATCGCCGACGGCGCGAACTCCCGCTTCGGCCGCGCACTCGGCACCTCCCGCGCGAAGGAGATGCCGTATGGCACCGCGATCCGCACCTACTGGGAGAGCCCGCGCCATGCCGAGCCCTGGATCGAGTCCGCTCTCGACGTGAAGGACCGCAACGGGAACGCGATGCCCGGGTACGGCTGGATCTTCCCGGTCGGCGACGGCACCATCAACATCGGTGTCGGGCTGCTCTCGACGTTCCGCGACTTCAAGAGCGTCAACACCACACATCTCCTCGACGCGTACGCGCACATGGTCGCCGACGACTGGGGCATCGACCCCGAAAGCCCGACACAGCGCGCCACGAGCGGACGCATCCCGATGGGCGGGTCTGTCGGCCCCAAGGTCGGCCCTTCGCACATCGTGGTGGGTGATGCCGCGGGCTCGGTGAACCCCTTCAACGGTGAGGGCATCGACTACGCGTACGAGACAGCGCGGATGGCCGCGGAGGTCATCGGGGACGCACTCACCAGCGGTGACCCTGCCGCGCTGCAGAGGTACCAGCAGATGGTGGACGACGAGTACGGCCAGTACTTCAAGGTCGCCAGGCTGTTCGCCCGGGTGATCGGACGACCGGCGCTCATGCGCGAACTGTCGCGGGTCGGGATGCAGAGCCGCACCCTCATGGAGTGGGTGCTTCGCATCATGGCGAACCTCCTGCGCGAGGACGAGAAGGGTCCGGCGGAGGTTGCCTACCTCGCCGCTGCGAGGATCGCGCGCGCGTTCCCGAACGCCTAGTCGCCGCCCTGAGCCGGTTCGATCACCGCGAAACTCCCGGTGCCCGTCGCCACGACCCTCCCGTCACCCGTCGTCACCCGCGACTCGAGATGGAACACGCGCCGACCGGGCTTCACCACGGTGGTCTCGCACACGAGGTCGGCACCGACAACGGGGCGCAGGAACCGCACCTGGCACTCGATCGTGGAGCATCGCTGACCGTCGGGCAGCATCGACATCACTGCGGCACCCATCGAGGTGTCGACCAGCGTGAACACCACGCTGCCGTGCACGAAACCGTGCGGATTGTGGTGTGATTCGTTCGCGGTCACCCGCGCCACCGCACGGCCGGCACCCGGGCGCTCGATGGTCATGCCGATGAACGAGGCAATCGGGAACTCGCCGGCGCCCGGTGCCGCTGGAACCTGATCGTCGGCCGCGTTGTCGTCCGCCATGGCCGCACCGTACCCCGTGTCAGCCTGCGCACTCCACGCGCACGATGCGGTCGGTGCGCAGGTCGACGATGCTGCGCGCCCTGTCACCCGGGAAACGCGTGATGAAATCGCGCAGGTGCGCGGTGTCCGTTCCCTCGCACACACGACGGGTGGGTGATGACAGCGCCATCACCCATCCGTTCCCGAACACCCCTTCGTCCCCGTTCTCCCGCATGTCGACGATTCCGGGCATCTCCAGCTCGGTGGCGGGAGTCCTCCCGCCCGCAGGCACCAGGGCGAACCACACCACGGCCTCACCCAGCATGTCGGCGAGGAGCACGCAGGCCCTGCGCGTGACGAGGTCTGTGCAGCGCGGCGCGATGTCGTGGTCGGCAACGTTGGTCCCCTCCGCGATGGTGAGCGTGCGCAGGTCATCGAGTGTGAGGCGCGCAGCCCCCGCCGTGACCGGACCGTCGAACGACCAGCCGACATCGGTCGTCACGTAATCCACCGCCGCCACGAGGTTGATGCGGTGCAGCACCGGGCCCGATGCTGCAGGGGTGTCGCGCGAGGTCGCCAGAAAGAACGCCGACGCCGCCGCCAGCGCCGCGACGATGATGACTGCGGGGATGCGACGGCTCACGCCGCGAGGCTACGCAACGCGGCGTCGATGCGGGTGGCGAGCTCGTCGAGCACCGCATCGTCGTGGGCGACCCCGGGAAAGAGCGCCTCGTACGCCCCGGGTGCGAGCGCCACCCCGCCGTCGAGCAGCGCGTGGAACACCCTCGCGTACAGGGCCTCGTCGGTCGTCCTCGCCTCGGCGAAGTTCACGGGCGGCGCGGCGAGTGCGTCGCCGAAATGCATGCCCACGAGCGTGCCCACCACGGGGAACTGCGCTGCCAC
>JBJTFB010000009.1:0-6550 GCA_046093205.1 Acidimicrobiales bacterium | reverse complement strand
CCTTCGAAGCTCTCCAGTGCCGCCTCGCTCAGTCTCCCCATGTGCGACTGGGCCTCGTTGAAGTAGGTGTCCACCAGTCGCTGGTACCCGATGTTCATCCCCACCAGGGCCGGAAGTGCGACCACCGCCACCGCGCCCATGGCAGGGTCGAGAACGAACATGCCGATTGCGCTCACCACCAGCAACAGCACGACCGAGCTGCCGTACGGCAGGGGGGCGAGCACCGCGACCGCCGCCTCCACGTCCACCCCTGCCCGTGCGACCAGGTCACCATCGGGCCGGAGACGGTGCCACCGGACGGGTTGGTCGACGAAGCGTCCGATCACCTTCATACCCAGTCGCTCGGCCACTCCCCATTCGGCCTTGCCCGCGAACGTACGTCTCACCACGACCCCGGCGGCGCGCACGACACTGATTGCCACGAGGATGAGGCATGCGGTGGCGACGGTGGACCATGCAACATCGCCGTCATCGAATCTCGGCACAACCACGTGGTCAATCAACCAACGCACTCCCAACGAGGACCCGGCGGTGCACACCGCGAACACCGCAGCCCCGGTCACCGCAACTGCGAACGGACCCGGCTGGTGGCGCACGAGGTCGACGATGAGCCGCGCACCGCGCCGTGTGCGAACCGTCACTGGCGCGTCTGCTCCACTCACCCGTCTATTGTGACAGGCACCCTCCCCGGGACACAGGACACCATCCCAGGACACCATGCAGCCCGTCGATATCGCACTCCTCCTCCTCAGGGCCGTGTTCGGCGTGTTTCTCGCGGCGCACGGGGTGAACAAGATCCGCGGTGGCATCGACGGCACGGCACGTTGGTTCGCCTCGATCGGCATGCGCGCCCCCGGCCTCCAGGCACGTGTGGCGGCATCCACGGAGATCTGCGCCGGAGCGCTGCTCTGCATCGGACTGCTCGTGCCCCTCGCCGCCGCAGCCGTCATCGCCACCATGCTCGTCGCGATCGTCACGGTGCACCGGAAGGTCGGTTTCTTCATCTTCCTCCCCGACGGCGGCTGGGAGTACTGCGCATCGATCGCCACGGTCGCGGCTGCGCTCGCGTTCAGCGGACCGGGACGGCTCTCCCTCGACGATCTGCTCGGCTGGCAACCGGGATGGTGGGGCGGCGTGCTCGGGTGCTGCCTCGGTGCCGTTTCTGCCGCCGGTCACCTTGCGCTGTCGTGGCGCCCCGCGAGAGGACGCCAATGAGACTCACCGTGCCGCGCGCCGTGAAGTTTACGGTCTCGGTTCTCATCGCGGCAATGTGGTTCTACGCGTTCGTGCTCGCGCCGCGCGAGAGCTTCAACAACATCGCCGATCCCGCATGGTCGGCGCGGTCGGAGGTCACGTGCCGCGCCGCGCGGGACGCCATCAGTGCGCTGGCCGACATGCAACGCATCGATCCCGCCGATCCCGCCGTGCTGAGAGCGAAGGCCGACATCATTGACCGAGCGACCGACTCCCTCCAGACGGCCATCGACACACTCGCGGCCGACACCCCTGCCACCGAGAAGGGTCGCGCCCTGGTTCCGATGTGGGTGGCCGACTGGCGTCGTTACCTGCAGGACCGTCGGGACTATGCAGAGACGGTGCGGTCCGGGCGTCTCGTCGAGTTCGCGGAGACGCAGGTGGAGGGCGTCCCGATCAGCGAACGACTGGCGAAATTCGCGCGGGAGAACCGCATGAGATCGTGCCAACCGCCCCGTGACCTTCAGGCCTGACCGACGTCGCACCACATCGAACCGTCCCAGCGACGGATGACACGCGCAGGGGCACCCACCGCCACGCAGTAGTCCGGCAGATCGCCCGTGACCACGGAGTTGGCGCCCACCACCACGTGCTTCCCGATGCGGGCACCCGGGAGAACAACCGAACCGTGGCCGATCCAGGAACCGTCCCCGATCACCACCGCCCGCTCGGGCTGGGTCTGGTCGGAGATCGGCCTCGTGACGTCCTCGTAGCCGTGGTTCTGGTCAGTGATGTACACGTGGTGACCGGTCCACACGTCGTTGCCGATCTCGATCGAGAAGTGCCCCACGATCCCGCTCCCCCTGCCCACCAGCACACGATCACCAATCACCACCACGCGGTCACTGAGACAGTCCTGGCCGGGGACCATCCCCGCCGACAGCGCGACACCGGGACCGATCATGGTCCCCTCACCGATGTGGATGAACCTCTCGTTGAAGATCGTGGTCGGTGGCCACATGATGATGCTGCCCGCACCGAAGGAACCGAACCGCGCGCCGCGGTCGTCGTCGGGCCCGATGGCGGCCCACCGGTTCAGGGCATCGGTTGCCCTCGCCCATGCGAGTCCCAGACGCCGACGAAGCACCTCATGAACCTAACGCCGTGCGGGGGTACGGTGTGGAGATGACATTCACCGCGGAGACCGCAACCGGCACCTACGTCGGCACCGCCGCCACGAACGGGTGCCGGAACTGGCGGGGGATCCGCTACGCCACCGCGGAACGTTTCCGGGCACCCCGCGTGGAGACCGTCCATGCGGGGACGCTCGGAGCCACTTCGTGGGGCGCCATTGCGCACCAGACACCCGGCTTCCTGGAGGCAAGCGACGGCTTCGGTCCGGACGACATGTCAGAGGACTGTCTGCACCTCAACATCTGGGCACCTGCCGACTCGCACTCGGAATCCGGCCTGCCGGTCCTGTTCTGGGTGCACGGCGGTGGCTTTCTCACGGGTTCGGGTTCGGCCTCCTGGTACGACGGCTCGAACCTCGCCGCCCGCGGCGTCGTCGTCGTCACCGTGAACTACCGGCTCGGGGTCTTCGGCTACCTCGGCACACGCAACCTCGGCCTCCTCGACCAGATCGCGGCACTGCGCTGGACGGCCGCGAACATCCGTGGGTTCGGCGGTGACCCGTCGAAGGTGACCGTCTTCGGTGAATCGGCGGGCGGGTCCGCCACCGTCAGCATCATGGCCAGTGAGCAGGCGGCGGGCCTGTTCCACCGTGCGTGGGCCATGAGCCCGAGCATCGGCCAGTTCCGGTCGCGTGAGAGGGCACTCGAACTGGAGCACGCGTATCTCGACAGACTGGGTGTGCAGACCGCAGAGGATGCCCGCGTCCTGCCGGCCTCCCGACTGCTCGAGGTGCAGCAGGAGTTCATCGCTGCGAACGCGGGCGCACCCGACCACTTCGCACCCACCCACGGTGGCGACGCGCTTCCCGACGACATCCTCGACGCCGCCGCGCGTTGCCACGTTCCGTTGTGCGTCGGCACCAACAGGGACGAGAGCCGGCTGTGGTCGGCGTTCGACCCCGCCTCTGCGCAGCGGACACCCGACGAGTGGACACGGTTCACCGAGAAAACGTTCGGGGACAACGCAGAGGTGGCCCGCGCGTCCTACGAGGCCTTACGGCCGGGTTGCACGCCCGGCCAGTTGATGTCCGCCGTCCAGTCGGATCTCTCTTTCCGTTCGCATGCAGTGCGGCTCAGTGACGCCCGTTCTCTGGAGGGAACTCCGACCTGGGCGTACTGGTTCACCTGGGCCAGCACCGCGATGGGGGGTGCGCTCGGCTCCTGCCATGCACTCGACATCCCGTTCGCCTTCGACAACATCGATGCCCCCGGTGCCAGGGGTCTCATGGGCCGTGATGCCGACCCTGCCGGCCTGCACACGTGGTTCGCCGACGAGATCGTGCGGTTCGCCGTGCACGGTCATCCAGTGTGGACCCAGTACTCGCACGTGACACGTCCCACGATGCGGCTCGACACGGTGCGCGAGATGCTCCACGACCCCGAGCACGAGCTCGTGGCACTCCACGTCCCGCGTCCGGTGTGACCACCGGTACCGATCGGTAAGCACGCCGTCACTTGTAGCCTTCCCTGCCATGAGCGAGCGCCGCAAGGTGACGGTTCCGGCGGTCGCCGCATGCAAGGGCGGCGATAACCCCCTCGTCATGGTCACCGCCTACGACGCGATGTTCGCGGAACTGGTGGACGAGGCGGGCGTCGACCTCATTCTCGTCGGGGACTCGGTGGGGACCGCCGTTCAGGGCCGCAGCAACACACTGGCCGTGACGATGGAGCAGATGGAGTACCACGTGGGCATGGTCGCATCCGTCCGACCGCGTGCACTCGTCGTGGGCGACATGCCCTTCGGCTCATACCACGAGAGCAACGAGCAGGCGGTGCGCAATGCTGTCCGACTCGTGCGGGCCGGTGCGGAGTGCGTGAAGCTCGAGGGTGGAGCCCGCGTCGCCGACCGCATCACGGCGCTCGTCCGTGCGGACATCCCCGTGATGGGACACGTCGGGCTCACCCCGCAGAGCTACCACCGCATGGGCGGCCACCGTATCCAGGGCCGTTCACAGGGTGACGAAGCGTCGTCAGCAGGCCGGGTTCTCGACGATGCACATTCCGTTGAACAGAGCGGGGCCTTCTCTCTCGTCATCGAGGGTGTCCCGGCAGTGCTCGGCCGCGACATCACCGAGAAGGTGTCCGAGCCGACGATCGGCAACGGTGCGGGCGCCGCCTGCGACGGACAGGTGCTGGTGCTCCACGACATCCTCGGGCTCAGCAAGCGCCTGCCGTCATTCGCCCGCTCGTGGGCCGACGGCCGCCGGCTGGTGGTCGATGCGGTCGCCGGTTTTGCCGGAGAGGTCCGTGAAGCGCACTGGCCCGACGCGGAACACGCCCCGGCATGACCACGGTCCTCCGCACCCCGACGGAGGTGAGGGAGCACGTTGCACGGTCACGTGTGGCGGGTCGCACGGTTGCACTCGTCCCCACCATGGGCGCACTCCACGAAGGGCACGCTGCCCTGATCCGGCATGCGTCGACGCTCGCCGATGAGGTCATCGTCTCGGTGTTCGTGAACCCGCTCCAGTTCGACGACCCCGATGACCTCGCTCGCTACCCGCGCAGCTTGGAGAACGACGCGGGCACGGCCCGCGCAGCGGGGGCATCGGCCGTGTACTCACCTTCAGTGGATGTGATGTACCCGCAGGGCTTCGACACCGGCGTTCTGGTCGACCGGACGGCGAGCGGACTGGAGGGGGCCGCGAGACCCGGGCACTTCCGCGGCGTCGCCACGGTGGTCTGCAAGTTGCTCAACACCGTCGGCCCGGATGTCGCGGTGTTCGGGAGGAAGGACCGCCAACAGCTCGCCGTTGTCACGAGGATGGTGACCGACCTCGACATTCCGGTGAGGATCGTCGGCCACGACACCGTTAGGGAGCCTGACGGCCTGGCGATGTCGAGCCGCAACGTGAGACTCGACCCCGTCTCGCGTGCTGCAGCGGCAGTGATACCCCGTGCGCTCGGGGCGGCACATGAGTCGTTCCTCGCGGGCGAACGCGACGGTGAACGGCTGCTCAACACCTTCCGCAAGGTGCTCCACACCGAGCCACGCGCCGTTCTCGAGTATGTCGCGCTCTCCCGCACGGCCGACATGGTCGAGGTCCCCACTGTCGACACCCCCTCGGTTCTCTCGTGCGCCGTGTTCGTGGGGGGTGTCCGGCTCATCGACAACATGGACCTCGAACCATGAGGGAGCTGATCGAGAAGTCGAGACCCGAGAAGCGCGAGAGCCGCCGCGAGCGGCGGGACGCAACACGGCTCGACTGGACGTCGTCGCTCTGGCGTGAGGGCTCCCGCCGGTGGCAGTTCTCCCCGGTGATGCGCGACAGCGACGCCGACGTGGTGGTGGTGGGAGCGGGCTTCTCAGGTCTCTGGACGGCACACCATCTGAAGACCCTGCACCCCGGTCTCGACGTGATGGTCATCGACGCACGCCAGCCCGGCTTCGGGGCGAGCGGTCGCAACGGCGGGTGGTGCAGCGCGATCTTCCCCATCCCGCTGGAGGATGTCGCTGCACGGCACGGGGTCGCGTCGGCACTGCGCATGCAGCGTGCAATGGTGTCGGCGGTCGACTCGATCGGCGACTTCGTCCGCTCGCACGGGGTGGAGGTCGGTTGGGCGCGTGGGGGCTCGCTCTCCGTGGCGACGAACGACGCGCAGAAGTCGCGGCTTCTCGCCGGCCTCGGGGCACGAGGGAAGCTCGGTCTTGATGACCATCGTTGGCTCGCAGTCGACGAACTCGGTTCCCGGGTGCGGGTTCAGGGCGCCCTCGGTGCCGTGTTCGACCCCGACTGCGCGGCCCTCGATCCACAGGCGCTCGTGGATGGCCTCGTCGACGAGGTGACCCGGCAGGGCGTCAGGCTGCACGGTGAGACACGGGTCGTGTGCACCGGCGACGGATACGTGGAGACAGTCGGCGTGGGTGGGCACTGCTTCGTCACCGCCCGGCACGTCGTGCTCGCCGCAGAGGCATGGAACGCGTCACTGCCGGGCAGACGACGGACGGTCGTGCCGCTCTACTCGTACGTGGTGGCGACCGAACCCGTCCCGACCGGTACGTGGGACTCCATCGGCTGGAACGGCCGCGAGACACTGGCTGAGGGCCGCAACATGGTCACCTACGCCCAGAGAACCCGTGACGGCCGGGTTGTGTTCGGCGGCCGTGGAGCACCGTATGCGTTCGGCAGCGACATCCACTCTGCGCGCGACGTGAACGAGAG
>JBJTFB010000008.1:0-3476 GCA_046093205.1 Acidimicrobiales bacterium | reverse complement strand
ACCGAGCTGCCGGTGATGTTCGAGGCCTTGCCTGCTCCGCCGGCGCCACCGATCGAGCCGTTGGCATCGCTTGACCCGTTGCCGCCGGCTGCGCCGGCACCGCCGCCGCCACCTCCCGCGTAGTAGCCGCCGGTCAACGGTGTGTTGCCGCCCGCGTTGCCGAACGTGGTGGCATCACCGTCGGTTGCGTACGTGCCGGCGCCGCCGACCTTCGGCCACGAGTGGCCCACGCCACCACCACCGCCCGAGCCACCGGCGAGTCCGTCGGTGGAGCACGCACCTCCGCCGTTCTGTCCTCCGCCACCGCCACCGCCGATTGCGGTGAGAGTGCCGGAGGCGAACCCTGCCGAGGAGGCAGAACCGTTCGAACCAGTGCACGGGTTGCCCTGGGAGGTGTCACCTGCTCCGCCGGCACCGGCCACGATGCTCACGACCTCTCCCGGGGTCGTGCCAACCGAGTTCACCTCACGGTACCCACCGCCGCCGCCACCGCCGCCGATGTCGAACCCGCCACCACCGCCACCGCCGACGAGAAGGATCCGCACCGAGGTGACTCCGGCGGGGACCGTCCAGTCGCAGGCTGTGGTGCTGGTGAACGTAAGGACGGTGTCGCTTCCCGCGCTCGTCGACGACGGGGCGCATGCCGCGGCGAGCGCGGGTGACGGAGCAGGAGAAGTGAACGAGGGAACGACCACCACCGCGGCGAACACCGCGACTGCCCCGAGAATGCGACCCCTCATGCCGGAAGGGTACCCCAGCAGATGGTGACTGGTGCTCTCCGGTCAGCGCATCGCGTCGGGAAGACCGCGGGAGTGGACCACCACGAGTTCCTTCGTGCTGCGGGTGAGCGCCACATACAGCAGCCGGAGGCCCTGGGAATCAAGTTCCACGATGCGGGCAGGTTCCACCACCACGCTCACGTCGATCTCGAGGCCCTTCACCAGTGTGACGGGGACGATGGTGATCTCGTTGTCGAAGCCGGCGGACTGGGCACGACCGTACGGCGCGCCGAGTGCATCCAGTCGCGATGCGACATCGTCCACCATCTCGTCGGGGCAGATGACGGCGATGCGGCTGCGCTGTGTGGGCGTTACGTGGAGCATCGCCTGCTCGACTGCCGCATCCAGGAGACGGTCGGCCTGCACCCCGAGGATCACCGGGTCGGCTCCGCCGGTGCGCACGCTCCTCGGCGAGCGCAGGCCCGGGGTGGCGGCGTGCATCACCCTGTCGGCGAGGTCCATGATCGGAGACGGGATGCGGTAGCCCACGCTGAGCCCGCTGATGCGCGGTTCCTTTCGGGTGGGCAGGTGCGCGAGCAAATCATCCCAGTTGTCGGGTGCGAAAGGCCCGGTGGCCTGCGCGATGTCGCCCACCACGGTCATCGAACCGCTGAGCGACCGCCGTGTGACCATTCGCATCTGCATCGGCGTGAGGTCCTGCACCTCATCGACGACGATGTGCCCGTAGGTGCGGATCTCGTCCTTCTCGTCGACCTTTCCGGCCCTGTTCTGCCTCGGCCCCAGCACGAAGCGGGCCTCGTCCAGCAGTGCGGCATCGGCGTTCGTCCACCGCACGTCGTCGAGGTCCCCCGACCTCTCGCGGAAGAGAGCGAGGCTCTCCCGGTCGGTCAGCTGTCCCTCGCCCGCGAGGCGCAGCAGCGCCCTGCTGCCGTAGAGATCGTGCAGCAGCTGCGCCGGTGTGAGAACAGGCCACATGCGCTCGAGGATCGCGCGATACTCGGGGCGCGTGCGCAGGAGGTCATGAACGTCGGCGGGGTCGGCGTTGCCCCCCGTGTACGACGCAGCGAGGGCCTCCTGCACGGATGTCTCCACGTAACGACGGCCCTGGTTGTGTCGGCGGTAGCGGCGGCGCGCGTCCTTCACGATGAAGCGCGACTCGTCCACGGTGAGGGTCACGTAGCCGGCACGGTACGGGATGGTGACGTCCTCGCGCAGCGGGCGCTCACGGTCGGTGACCGCCTTGTCAATCACCTTCGCCATCTTCTTCAGGCCCTTCACTCGCAGCGCCTCGGGTGAATCGACCCCGCCGAAACGGCAGTCGGGCACGAGATCGGGCAGCACCACCTGCTCCACTCCCGCCTCACCGAGCGACGGAAGCACGCGCTCGATGTAGCGCAGGAACACCCGGTTCGGGCCGATCACGAGCACACCCTGGTCCTCGAGCGGGAAGCGGTGCGTGTACAGCAGGTACGCCGCACGGTGCAGCGCCACCACCGTCTTGCCGGTGCCGGGACCACCCTGCACCACGAGCACACCAGCCTGCGGCGAGCGGATGATCTCGTCCTGCTCACTCTGGATCGTGGCCACTATGTCGCCCAGCTGGCCGCTGCGGCCCGCCTCGAGCGCGGCCATCAACGTGGAGTACCCGCGGATCTCGGCACGCGGGTCGACGAGACTGCCGTCGTCGCCCACGCCCACGTGCCCCTCACCGAACAGTTCGTCCTCGAGCGACAACAACCTGCGACCCTGCACGACGAAGTGGCGGCGCCGCACGAGGCCCATCGGTAGGCGTCCGGTCGCGCGGTAGAAGGGCTCGGCCACGGGGGCGCGCCAGTCGACCACCACGGGCTCGCGGTTGCGGTCGGACAGCGCGAGCCGGCCGATGTGGAACGCCTCCACCTGCGGTGCCCCGTCACCGCCCGCGACTGCCTCGGTGTCGTCGGCGATGCGGTCGATGCGACCGAACACGAGCGCTGCATCCCCCAGCTCGAGGTTCTCGAGGCGCTGCACCAGCTTCTCATCCACCGCGTTGCGCTCGAAGCGTGCCTGGAATGTCCCACCGGGACCCGACTGTGTGAGCTCGCGCATGCGCAGGGCATCCTCACGGCTCTCCTCGAGACACGCGTACGCCCGGTCGATGTGGGCCTGCTCGGCGTCGTGATCGGGGTGTTTCAGGGTCATCGGGATGTGCTCACCTGTTTTTGGGGTCTTTCCATGCTATCGGCGGGCACCGAATCGAGGCCCGCGAGGAACCGTGTTCCCGCCGCGGAGTCGCCGCCACACATGGGCCCGCACGGGGGTGATGACACAAGTACCTCACCATCCGTCATCATCACCCGCCCCGAAAGAACCATCCCTTGTTCAACCCTGAGGAGCACCATGCGATTCCCCGGTCGAAGAACCCCACAGTTCGTGACTGTTCTCGCGGCAATCGGCGCCGTGTTCGTGCCGAATGCCGGGCATCACACCGCTCGCGCTGCCGAGGGTGGGGGCAACGCGGCCGACGACACCATCACCGCGGAGGTGCGCGACGGGTCGCACCGTGAGTCCACAACCTGTCGGTGGCGGCAGGTGACAGCAGTCGACCCGCTCTCCGGCTCCACGCTCGAGCAACCCGTCACACGAACCGTCGACGGCGTGACGGAGACGCTGTACCAGCGGTCGTGCAACGGCCCGGACGGCGGCGACAGCTGGTACCAGTGGGTGCGCGACACACCGTCGCGGCGCGTGGTCGAC
>JBJTFB010000007.1:0-2807 GCA_046093205.1 Acidimicrobiales bacterium | reverse complement strand
GAGTGCAACATCACGCGAGGTGTGGTTCACCACGCTGGACGGCACGGTGGGCACAGTTCTGGCGTCGTGAGCAGTCGCTCGAGGCTGTCGTGCTCGGTGCAGGCCACTGCATCGAGAACTACCAGGCGCTGCGCGGCATGTTCATGGGGGAGCGTCGCTAGCGACTGCTCACGACGCCAGAACTGTGCCCACCGTGCCGTCCAGCGTGGTGAACCACACCTCGCGTGATGTTGCACTCACCGATGTCACGTTGCCGGCGTCGTCGGCGACCTTCTCGGCCACTGTAGTGAGCGACGTCTCCGGGGGCAGCGCCCAGATCTCCCCGCTGCAGTAGTCGCCGAAGAAGAACCAGCCCGCACGGAGGGGCAGTGCGCGGGATGTCGCAACGCCCGCACCCGACACCGAGCAGCGACCGGACGTGTGGCGGTACTCGTGGACGGGCGCCAGCGTTCCCTCGCTCTTCACGTCGTTGTTGTGGCGTTTGGTGCCCTCCCACGCGCTCCATCCGAAGTTCGTGCCGCGACCGCCCGGCCATCGTGTGCCGGCACGTGCGAGTGAGACCTCCTCGATCTCGTTCTGTCCGACGTCGGCCACCCACAGGTTCCCCCGCGCGTCGAACGTGAATCTCCACGGGTTGCGCAGGCCCGTCGACCAGATCTCGCCACGGCCACGCCCGACGAACGGGTTCCCCGCGGGGATCCTGTAGGCCCTTCCTTTCCCGTTCGTGACCGAAGTCGGGTCGATGCGCAGGATCTTTCCCAGCAGCTCACCGGTGTCGCTGGCCCTGCGCTCGGGGTCGCCCGCCGAGCCACCGTCACCCATGCCGATGTACAGCATCCGGTCGGGGCCGACCTGGAGGTCGCCACCGTTGTGGTTGCTGTAGGGCTGGTCGATCCGGATGACAACCGACGGTTTTCCGCCCGGCTGGCGCACGAACGTGCCGTCGTCGCGCACGCGCCACCTGGCCACCACGGTGTCACCGTCCGTGTCGGTGTAGTTGACGAAGGCCTCCCAGCCCGTCGTGACTCGGCGGAACGCGAGGCCGAGGAGTCCCCGCTCCGACTCGGTTGTCGTCAGGGTGGAGACGTCGAGCACCCTTGTGCGGCGCGATCCGTCGCGGTTCATGCGCACCACCTGCCCCCTGCGGGACACCACATAGACGAACGGATCCGCGGTGGACCTCTCCACCACCCGCACGGCGCCGGGCACCGACGCGACGGGTTTCAGTGAGTAGTCAGGGGTTGCTGCATGCGCCGGGGTCGACACGAACGTGGCGGAGGCAAGAAGAAGTGAGAGGACGAGTACGCCGGGTGAACGCGTCGGTGTCATGCCTTCGGGCGCATGCGGATGAGACCCTCCTGCACCACCGTGACGGCCAGGCTGCCGTCTGAGCAGTAGATGCTCCCGCCTGCGAGGCCGCGCGAGCCCGAGTTGCTGATGGGGTGCTGGTCGTACAGGAGCCAGTCATCGGCGCGGAACGGACGATGGAACCACATCGCGTGGTCGAGGCTCGCCATCTGCACGTCACCGGTGTTCCAGCCGAGTCCGTGGGGCAGCAGCGTGGTGTCGAGCAGTGTCATGTCACTCGCGTACGTGACCACGCAGGCATGCAGCACCGGGTCGTCGGGAAGATGACCGTCGGCGCGCAGCCACACCTGCTGTGTGGTGCTGGGGTTCCCCACGCGCGACACCGGGTCGCCGCCGACGTACCGCATGTCGATCGGTCGCGGCCGCTCGTACCAGTCGCCCATCTGCTCCTTGTACGGTTCCATGCGGGTCTTGAAGTCAGGGAGTGACGCCGGGTCGGCCAGGCCCCTCGGCATCGGGTGCTGCCAGTCGAGCCCGTCCTCCGCGGAGTGGAAGCTCGCGTGCAGGTTGAAGATCACCTCGCCGTGCTGGATTGCGGCCACCTGGCGCGTGGTGAAGCTGCGGCCGTCACGGATGCGGTCGACCTGGTACAGGATCGGTGCCGCGGGGTCGCCCGGCCGGAGGAAGTACGCATGCAACGAGTGCACGTGGCGGCCCTTCTCGCTGACGGTGCGGGACGCGGCCACGAGGGACTGACCTGCCACCTGGCCGCCGAACACCCTCACTCGGTTCTCCTCGGGGGAGACACCACGGAAGAGGTTGACCTCGATCACCTCGAGGTCGAGCAGCTTCACGAGATCGTCGAGTGCCGTGCTCACGACGTCATGGTACGGTCGAAACGTGCGGTATCCGCCCCTTGACGCCGCGCTGAGGAGCCATGCACTCGCGGCACGGGGGTTCATGCCCGGCAATGAGGGGGACGCCCTCCACGATGCTGCGCTGATGGCCGCCGACGCTGTTGCAGGTGCCCCGTTCCTCGAGGTCGGCTCGTACTGCGGCAGGTCCACCGTGTGGCTCGGCGGCGCGGCACGGACCGCGGGACGGACGTTGTTCGCTGTCGATCATTTCCTCGGCAGTGAGGAGAACCAACCAGGATGGGAGTGGCACGACCCGGAACTCGTCGACCCGCGCACCGGCCGCATGGACACGCTGCCGTTCTTCCGCGCGACCATCGTGGACGCCGGCCTCACGTCATGCGTGGTGGCGGTGGTCGGCGACTCTCCAGTCGTCGCGCGGTCATGGAGAACACCGCTCGCGTTCCTCTTCATCGACGGCGGACACGGGGTGGAGCCGGCCACTCTCGACCACGACCTGTGGACACCGCACGTGGCCACGGGCGGCATCCTCGCCATCCACGACGTGTTCCCCGACCCCGCCGACGGCGGCCCGCCGCCCGACCAGAACAACTATCTCCCCCCCCGCGCGCGCGGCCGCTTTGG
>JBJTFB010000006.1:0-2833 GCA_046093205.1 Acidimicrobiales bacterium | reverse complement strand
TGTGCGGCCTTTCTGCAGGGTTGCGGATGAACCGGCCGAGTCTGAGGAGTACGGATGCCACCGAAGTTGCGCGGGAAATGGGCCCTCGGCATCAAGCCCCGGAACTTCACGTGGGTCATCAAGGACCACCTCGCCATCTGTGAGCGGCCCGGTGGCTACGGCGACAACCACCGCCGGGTGCGGCGCCAGGAGGAGATCATCTGGCTGCGCGAGAACCACTTTGACCTCCTCGTCTCGATCATCGCCGCCCCCCACAACCTGCATGCCTATGAGGAACTCAACCTCCCGTACATCCACCGACCGCTGGCGGGAACCGACGACCTCTCGGCCTTCCTTCGCTCCTTCTACAAGGAGCTGCGCAGCCTGATGGCCTCCGGCCAGAAGGTGATTCTCCATGCCGAGGAGGTGGGTGACCGGCTGCTCGGCATCATCGGCGGCTACATCCGCTGGAGCGGCATGATTGAGGATCCCTCGCAGGCCATCATCATCACCGAGCGCATCGGCGGCCGTCAGCTCGACACCTGGGCACGCGAGCTCATTCTCGGTGTGCACGAGCTGCGCTGAACGTGCGCTGACGGCCGGGTTGCAATAGGTTCTCTGTCATGAAGGGTCGCAGGGTTCTCGTCACCGGCATGGGTGGCGAGCTCGGCTCGCTGGTGGCCTCGATGGCGGAGCGCACCGAATGGGCCGGCGACATCCTCGGTTTCGATGTCGACCCCCCTCGCCGCAACCTCCAGCGTTCGCGCTTCGTGCGTGTCGGCGCCACCGAGACGGAGCGCATCGCGGAACTCGTGGCCGGTTTCAACCCGCACGTCATCCTGCACGTCGGCGTGTGGGAACCGCATGCCCGACTCTCCACCGACGAGGCGCGCATCTGCACGGAGTCCGTTGCGAAGGCCGTGTTCTCCGCGGCGCACGCCGCGGAGTCCCTCGAGACCGCCGTGGTGCGCAGCGGCATCTGCATCTACGGCTCGAACTCGTGGTCGCCCGAGATCGCGGTGGAGTCCACTCCCCCGAAGCCCACCAGCACCTACGGCCGCATGTGCGCCGTGATCGAGGAACAGGCCACCGACCTCCGCATCGCGAAGGGTGTGAACGTGTGCACACTGCGTCTCGCGCCCGTCCTCGGTGCGCACGTGCCGAGCCCGCTCGGCCGCCTGCTGCGCCTCCCCGCCGTGCCGGTGCACGGGGTCACGAACCCCGGTTTCACCGTGGTGGAGGACCATGACGCCGCGACCGCGTTCATGCGGGGTGCCGAGCGCGACGCCGACGGCGTCGTGAACATCGTTGCGAACGGTGCGATCAGCGTGCTGCGCGCACTGTCCATCGGACGGCGCATGCCGGTGCCAGCGTTCGGGCCGGCGTGGTGGTTCGCACAGCGCATGAGCACAGTGGCAGGTGCACCCGTGCCCGACCACGTTGCCGAGCTGCTCCAGCACGGACGCATGGCCGCAAGCAACGAGGCCGCGCACCTGCTGCGCTTCGCCCCGTCGCACACCACGAACCAGGTGATCCGCCGGCTGTACCAGTGGCCTTCGGTGGAGCGCATCCCGGCACGGATGCAGGTGGCCTGATGCCCTGGGCAACAGCAACAGACGGTGTGCGCCTCCACTACGAGGTGATCGGTTTCGGCAGACGTCCGCCGGTGCTGTTCGTGCAGGGTCTCGGTGCGGAGAAGAACGGCTGGAACCTTCAGCGTGCGGCCCTCGCGCTGCGCTGGCGCACCATCGCCCTCGACAACCGCGGTGCCGGCCGCAGCGAGAAACCCGAGGGCACCTACGACCTCGAGCAGATGGCCGACGACGCGATCGCGGTTCTCGATGCCGCGGGTGTCGACGCGGCACACGTGGTGGGGCTCTCGATGGGCGGTGCCATCAGCCAGATCATCACGCTGAAATACCCGCACCGCGTGCGTTCACTCACGCTCGTGGCGACTGCATGCCGCAACCACGAGTGGCGTGAGGAGCTCCTGAAGTCATGGGCCGACATCGCCCGGACGCAGGGCATGGGTGCGCTCGGCCGCGAGGCCGCACGCTGGACGATCGGTCCGCGCTCATTCCGCCGCGTGCTGCCGGCGCTCGGCTGGCTCGGCCCCATGCAGTTGTTCAACCCCGCGCGTGCCTTCGAGTCCCAGGTGAACGCCATCCTGCGCACCGACGACTCCCTCTCGGTGGAGCTCGGCAACATCTCGTGCCCCACGCTCGTGGTGGTGGGCAACCAGGACATCCTCACCCCGCGCGGTGACGCCGAGGAGATCGCGTCCCTCATACCCACCGCGGAACTCGTGGTGATCAGCGGCGGTGCGCACGGTCTCACCATCGAGCACGCGGCAACGTTCAACCGCGTTCTGCTCGAGTTCCTCGGCAGGGCCGAGAGGGTCTGGGTGCCCCGCGGGGACGCGGCGCTCGAAGCCGTCTGAGAATGCGCACCGTCATCATCGGCGCCGGGCTCTCCGGGCTCATGGCCGCACGTTCGCTGCACGACGCCGGCCGGGAGGTAATCGTTCTCGACAAGGGCCGCGGTGTGGGTGGCCGTCTCGCCACGCGCCGCATCGGCGATGCACGGCTCGACCACGGCGCACAGTTCTTCACGGTGCGCAGCGATGAGTTCCGTTCCGTGGTGGATTCCTGGCTGGCCGACGGCGTGGTGCGCGAGTGGTGCCGTGGCTTCGGCGAGCAGGACGGCCACCCCCGCTACGTGGGCACCGACGGGATGACATCGATCGCCAAGCACCTTGCGCGCGGTCTCGACGTGCGCACGTCGACACTCGCGTTCTCGCTGCGCCGCGAGGACGACTGCTGGCAGGTGCGCACTGACGACGGTGTCGACCACG
>JBJTFB010000005.1:0-14762 GCA_046093205.1 Acidimicrobiales bacterium | reverse complement strand
AGCCTCGAGAGGGTGACGAGGTCGTCGAACGATGTCGACACCGCCGCCTCCACCCACATGAGAGCGGCGTCGGGGTCGCCGAGCACACACGATGCACGCGCCGCGACAACGGCGGTGTCGGCGGCAGGCCCCTCGAGCCACGCCTCCTGGCAGCGGGCGAGGGCGCCGCGC
Organism: Acidimicrobiales bacterium; assembly: GCA_046093205.1. Taxonomy (GTDB): domain Bacteria; phylum Actinomycetota; class Acidimicrobiia; order Acidimicrobiales; family Ilumatobacteraceae; genus UBA2093. The sequence goes on along the minus strand of JBJTFB010000005.1, from coordinate 14,591 downwards.
GGGTTGCCCGCCTCCAGGATCCTCTCCGCTGCGGCCGCGTCGATCACCGACCAGCCCGTCGGCGCCTCCACGGCCGCATCGACGGCGGCCTCGAACACCGTCTCGGCGCGGAGGGTGCGCCACTGCAGGAAGAGCACGAAACCGAGGAAGAGCACGTAGTCGCCCCCGCCGTAGGCAAGGGTCGTGGCGAGCGCGGCCGACGTGATCACGATGCTGGCCCGCAGCATGATGCGCTGACCGCGGCCGGGGAAGAGGCGGTCGAGTGCGCTCGCCACCACAGCGCCGCCGTCGAGGGGCACCACGGGCAGGAGGTTCACGGCGCCAAGAACGATGCCGGTCCACCACACCGCCGCCGCGGCATCGGAGGAGCCCGCCACGTCGGAGCGCGAAAGGGGGTTCACCCCCATCGCGAGCAGCACCCCTGCGGCAAGTGACATCTGTGCCGCGGCACCCGAGACGGCGACGAGCCCTCGGTGCAGCCGCGTGAACCCGGGAGCGGGGGAGAAGGCTGCGTAGGCCACCATGAAGTCGAGCGAGATGCGGGCCTCGCAGCCGAAGATGCGTGCGGTGACGGCGTGCCCGAGCTCGTGCACCACGGTGAAGACCGCGATGCACCCCGCCACCCAGGGGCCGAGGGGCCATGGGTAGATGACCGCGATCAGCAGGAGGAACAACGGGAATCCGGGCCGCACCGTAGTGGGGAAACCGACCAGGGAGAACTCTCCGCGCCGTGCGCTGGGTGTGGCCACTGAGAGCGATTCTACGGGCGGTCCTAGACTCGCCCCTTGTGCCGTACGTTTATGCATTCGACCACAAGCACCGCCGTCCGCCGATGGAGATGAAGGATCTCCTCGGGGGCAAGGGGGCGAACCTCGCGGAGATGATGAGCGTCCTGCGCCTGCCGGTGCCGCATGGTTTCACCATCACCACCGACGCCTGCCGCGCATACATGCACGGTGGCTGGCCGAAGACCCTGGATGCGGAGGTTGCGCGTCATGTGGCGGCGCTCGAGCGCAAGATGGGCCGCCGGCTCGGCGATGCCACCGACCCGCTGCTCGTGTCGGTGCGCTCGGGCGCGAAGTTCTCGATGCCCGGCATGATGGACACCGTCCTGAACCTCGGCCTGAACGACCGGAGCGTGGTGGGTCTCGCGAAGTCGACCGGTGACGAACGCTTCGCGTACGACTCCTACCGCCGCTTCATCTCCATGTACGGGCGCATCGTGCTCGGCATCGAGGGGCACGTGTTCGAGGAGCCGCTCGACGCCGCGAAGTCGAGGGCCGGGGTGCGCACCGACGCGGATGTGCCCGCGTCGGTCCTGCGCGAGCTGTGCACCGCGTACAAGGACGCCGTGGCGAAGCACACGGGCCGCCCGTTCCCGCAGGACCCCGTCAGGCAGCTGCGCGGGGCCATCGAGGCCGTGTTCCGCTCATGGAACGGACCGCGCGCGATCGCCTACCGCGTGCGCGAGAAGATCAGCCATGAACTGGGCACCGCCGTGAACGTGCAGGCGATGGTGTTCGGCAACCGTGACGACAACTCGGGCACCGGTGTCGGTTTCACCCGAAATGCCGCGACCGGAGAGAACAAGCCCTACGGGGATTTCCTGGTGAACGCCCAGGGCGAGGACGTGGTGGCGGGCATCCGCAACACCGAGGACCTCAATGCACTGAGGAAGAAGTTCCCTGCCATTCATGCCGAGCTGCTCACCATCTTTGCCCGTCTCGAGCGTCACTACCGCGACATGTGCGACACGGAGTTCACGATCGAGCAGGGGAAGCTGTGGATGCTGCAGACCCGCGTCGGAAAGCGCACGGGCGCTGCGGCGCTGCGCATGGCAGTCGACATGACGAAGCCCACGGGCGCCGGCAAGAAGGCATGGAAGATCTCGCGTCGCGACGCGGTCATGCGTGTCGCCGCCGAGCACCTCGACCAGGTGTTGCACCCGCAGTTCGCCTCGAAGTCGAAGTCGGTGGCGAAGGGCCTCGCAGCATCACCCGGAGCAGCAGTGGGTCGCGTGTACTTCACGGCGGATGACGCCGAGGCCGCCGCCAAGCGCGGCGAGGACGTCATCCTCGTGCGCAGCGAGACGAGCCCCGAGGACGTCCACGGCATGATGGTGGCGCGTGGCATCCTCACCTCCCGTGGCGGGCTGGTCAGCCATGCCGCGGTTGTTGCCCGCGGCTGGGGAACACCCGCCGTGGTGGGGGCCGAGGCAGTCGAGATCACGGGCCGCTCGTTCACCGCCGGCGGTGCCACCGTGAACGAGGGTGACTGGATCTCCCTCGACGGCACGACCGGCGAGATCATGATCGGCCGGCTGGAGCTCAAGGGTTCCGAACCGCCGAAGGAGTTCGCCACCATCCTGAAATGGGCCGACGAGATCCGCAAGGGCAAGATGGCCGTCCGCGCGAACGCCGACACGGCCGAGGACGCCCGGAAGGCCCGCGAGATGGGCGCCGAGGGGATCGGCCTGTGCCGCACCGAGCACATGTTCCTCGCTCCCGACCGTCTGCCCGTGGTGCGGCGCATGATCCTCGCCTCGACCCCCGCCGAGGAGGAGGCCGCACTCGAGCAGCTGCGAAAGGTGCAGAAGGAGGACTTCGCTGCACTCCTCATCGAGATGTCGGGCCTGCCGGTCACCGTGCGCCTGCTCGACCCCCCGCTGCACGAGTTCCTGCCGAACGTGCAGGAACTCGAGATCAAGAAGGCCACCAAGGGCCTGACCGCCGAGGAGGAGGCACTGCTGCACGCGGCCCACTCCTGGAGCGAGTTCAACCCGATGATCGGCACCCGCGGCGTGCGGCTCGGGGTCATCAAGCCCGGTCTGTACGCGATGCAGGTGCGGGCACTGATGGAGGCGGCCGATGAGGTCGCCGCGAAGGGCTATAACCCTGTCGTCGAGGTGATGATCCCGCTCACGGTGACCCGCGAGGAACTTGCGCTGGCCCGCGGGTGGGTGGAGGAGGTGCTCGCCGACGTCGCCTCGCGCCCCGCGCCGAAGAGCGGCACCCGCCGGAAGCGTCCGAAGGTCACGATCGGCACGATGATCGAGACCCCGCGTGCCGCCCTGCGCGCCGACGAGCTCGCGGAGGTCGCCGACTTCTTCAGTTTCGGCACGAACGACCTCACCCAGATGACCTTCGGGTTCAGCCGCGACGACGTGGAGAGCCGCATGATGCCGGCGTACCTCGAGGCCGGGCTCCTGAAGCGCAACCCGTTCGAGACGATCGACCAGAACGGCGTCGGCGAGCTCGTGATGATCGCCGCGCAGCGCGGCCGCAAGGCCAAGCGCGGGATGAAGCTCGGCGTGTGCGGCGAGCACGGGGGTGACCCCGAGTCGATCGGCCTCTTCCACCGTGCCGGTCTCGACTACGTGAGTTGCTCCCCGTACCGCGTTCCGATCGCACGACTGTCGGCGGCGCAGGCAGTCGCCGGCGGGGGGAAGAGCGAGACGAAGTAGGAAGACCCGCCCGCGGCACACGCGGCACCTAGGCTCTCCCCGTGACCCCCATGATGCCGTCCCTTCTGTCCGCACTCACTGCCGCAGGCGGCTCCGACTCCTCAGGCAAGGTCGACCTCGACATCGCCGCGTGGCACTGGCCGGCGCTCCTCGCGTTGCTGGCCGTGCTGCTCCTCATCGACATCCTCGTCATCCACCGTGAGGCCCATGTGGTGCACACCAAGGAGGCCGCCATCGAGTCGGCCGTGTGGATCGGCGTCGGCCTGCTCTTCGGCCTCTTCATGGCGTGGGAGTTCGGGGCCGCGGCAGGCGGCGAGTACATGGGCGGCTACCTCATCGAGAAGAGCCTGAGCGTCGACAATGTGTTCGTGTGGGCGGTGCTGTTCGCCCACTTCAAGGTTCCCCAGCAGTACCAGCACCGGGTCCTCTTCTGGGGAATTTTCGGGGCCCTCGCCATGCGTCTCGGGTTCATCTTCGCCGGTGTGGCGATCATCAACTCCTTCAGGGTCACCCTCATCCTGTTCGGCCTGTTCCTCCTGTACTCGGGCATCCAGTTGCTGCAGACCCATGACGAGGGCTTCGACCCGTCCGACTCGCGGGCAATGCGCATCTTCCACAGGTTCGTGCCCTCCACCGACGAGCTCGACGGCCAGAAGATGTTCACGGTGCGCAACGGCAAGCGGCTCGCAACCCCGTTGCTGGCGGTGCTGGTGCTGGTGGAGATCACCGACGTCATCTTTGCGGTCGACTCCGTGCCGGCAGTACTCGCCGTCACGCGCGAGCAGTACATCGCCTTCGCCTCGAACGCCTTCGCCATCCTCGGCCTGCGGGCGCTCTACTTCCTTCTCGCCGACATGCGCGAGCGGTTCACGTACCTCCAGACGGGTCTCGGCATCATCCTGGCCTTCGTGGGTGTGAAGATGACCCTGTCGTACTGGTGGCACATGCCGATCGCCATCTCGCTGTCGGTCATTGCCCTCATCCTCACCGTGTCGATTGTGGCGTCCCTGAAGTCCGAGCCGAAGTCCGCGTAGGTTCCTACCTTCCGTCGGGGGGTGGCCCACGCCCGAACTAGTGTCGGGCGCATGGGGATCGCGGAGGACGACATCCAACGGGTGCGCGCCTCCGTCACGCTCTCCGATCTCGTCTCGCCCCACACGCAACTGCGCCGCACCGGCCGCAACCATGTGGGACTCTGCCCGTTCCACTCGGAGCGCACCGGTTCCTTCAGCGTGAACGACGAGACGGGCCGTTACATGTGCTTCGGGTGCGGCGCCAAGGGCGACGTGTTCACCTTCGTCCGGGAGACCCAGCACCTCGACTTCGTCGCGGCCGTGGAGTTCCTCGCCGGGAAGGCCGGGATCGAGCTGCACTACACCTCCGGCCCGGCCACGGGTGAGCGCAAGCGCCGTAAGCAGCTGCTCGAGGTGATGGAGAACGCGGTGCAGTGGTACCACACGCGTCTGCTGGAGTCACCCGATGCCCGGCCGGCCCGCGAGTACCTGCGACAGCGGGGGCTCGCGGGGGAGGTGGCGCGTCACTTCCGCATCGGGTGGGCACCCGACGACTGGGACGTGCTGTGCAACGCGCTCGGTGCCCCCGCCGACATGCTGAAGGAACTCGGTCTCGGGTTCGAGAACAAGCGCGGCCGCATGCAGGACTTCTTCCGTGCCCGCGTGATGTTCCCCATCTTCGACGAGAACGGCAACGCGGTCGCGTTCGGTGGCCGGATCCTGCCGGGGGTCGCCGACCAGGCGAAGTACAAGAACTCCACCGAGACCACCGTCTACACGAAGTCGCGCACCCTCTACGGCCTGAACTGGGCGAAGGGTGACGCGGTGCGTGCCGACCGTCTCGTGGTGTGCGAGGGCTACACCGACGTCATCGGTTTCCACCGCAGCGGGGTCACCACCGCCGTGGCCACGTGCGGCACGGCACTCACCGAGGAGCACGTGAGGCTGATGAAGCGGTACGCGCGCAACGTCGTGCTGGCCTTCGATGCCGACAGCGCCGGCCAGGGCGCGGCCGAGAAGTTCTACGCGTGGGAGAAGAAGTACGACGTCACGGTGTCGGTGGCCCTGTTCCCCGAGGGCAAGGACCCGGGCGACCTCGCCAACTCCGACCCGGAGAGCCTCGTGCGGGCTGTCGATGAGGCCATGCCGTTCCTCGGTTTCCGGTTGCGGCGTCTGTACTCGGCGAACCCGGCGCGCACACCCGAGGCGCGGGCCCGCACGGCGGAACTGGCGATGGGTCTCGTGAACGAGCACCCCGACCCGAACGTGAGGCGCCTGTATGCGAACGAGGTCGCGGTGAACACCGGCGTGCAGGCCTCCGAGCTGATGCGCATCGCCGAACGGGGCCGGGGAGCGCCCGCCGAGGTGCTGCGACCGGCACGCCAGGCCAACGAAGGGGCCGGATTCGTGGCGCTCTCCCTGCTCATCCACGACTGGAACGCAATCGCCCCCTGGCTCATCGAGGGGCTCTTTCCTGAGGAGCACTTCCGTGACGCGTTCCGAGCGCTCGCGGAGTCCGAGGGGGACGTGCACCGGGCGCTCGCGACGGTGGACGGGGAGGCGGCAGAACTCATCGAGCGTGCCGCCGTGCACGACGAGGAGGCCGACGCACTGGTGGAGGCCCGCACCCTGATCGGCGCCGCCGCACGCAGGGTTCTCGGGGGGCGCGTGCACGTGACCGACGCCGATGAACTGCGCTCCGACCAGGCCGCCCGCGTGGCGTTGGCCGATCTCGGGCGCCCGGAGCGGGCCGCGAACGCGGCGGTCACGCTCCTGCAGTGGCTCGCGGAGCGGACGGGGGCGTCGGCATGACCGGACGTATCGCGGCCGCGCCGCACCCCGCAATCGACCGCAGGGAGTGGGTGGCGCTCGTCGCGTCGGCCAACGACAAGGGCGAGGTCGAGCCGAACAACGTTGCGCACGTGCTGAGGCTGGTGGAACTCAACGAGGACATCCTTCGTCAGATCGAGTCGGTGCTGGCGAAGATGAACATCACGATCGGGGCGGTGGAGCCTGACATCTCGGGACCGGTCGAGCGCCCCGAGGGTGCGACGCCCGGGCGGGGCGAGCCCGCCCCGTTGCCGCCGCAGAAGGCCCCGACCCGTGCCCCCGCCGGTTCGGGGCCGGAGGCCGGTGACTCGGTGCGCATGTACCTGCACGAGATCGGCCAGGTCGAGCTTCTCACCGCCGAGGACGAGCGGCGTCTGGGCAAGGCGATACGGGCAATGCAGGACGCGCGGCACGAGCTCGCCACCACCTCGACAGGTGTCGCGGCGCGACAGGCCCTGCGGTCGGTGGTGAGGGAGGGCGATCTCGCACTCGAGCACCTGGTGAAGGCGAACCTGAGGCTCGTCGTGTCGATCGCACGGAAGTACGACGGCCGGGAGCTGCCGCTCGCCGACCTCATCCAGGAGGGGAACATCGGCCTCATGAGGGCGGCCGAGAAGTACGACTGGGAGAAGGGCTTCAAGTTCTCCACGTATGCCACGTGGTGGATTCGGCAGGCCATGATGCGCGCAATGGCCGACCAGGGCCGCACCATCAGGGTGCCGAGCCACGTGGTGGAGTTGATCAACCGCATGACGAAGGCCGAACGCGAGCTCATCGTGGAACTGAAACGCGACCCCACGTTCGCGGAGATCTCCGAGCGCACCCTCATCTCCGTCGACAAGATCGAGGAGCTCAAGCAGATCGCGGCCGTCAGCATCAGCCTCGACGAGCCGATCAGTTCCGATGACGATTCCGGAACGTGGGCCGACAAGGTGCACAGCGGCGATGACTCCGACTCACCCGTCGAGATCACGCAGCGCAGACAGCTCGTCGCCGCCATCAGTGCCGAACTGGGGAACCTGCCGGAACGTGACCGGCGCATCCTCGACAAGAGGTTCGGCATCTCGAGCGGTGAACCCCAGACTCTCGATGAGGTCGCACGGCAGGAGGGCGTCACCCGCGAGCGCATCCGTCAGATCGAGCAGAAGACGTTGGCACGGATGCGCCACCCGAACAACAGCCAACGTCTCCGGGGCTACCTCGACGGCGACTGACTCGGGTTGGGGGCCTGCGTCGATGCGCTGGTAGTCTCTTTCTTCGGCCCATTCCGGGGTAGCTCAGTTGGCAGAGCAACGGACTGTTAATCCGTGGGTCGTGGGTTCGAGCCCCACCCCCGGAGCCATTTCCCCGCCGCCGCGGGCCAGTAGCTCAGTGGTTAGAGCAGGGGACTCATAATCCCTTGGTCGTAGGTTCGATCCCTACCTGGCCCACCATCGTGATGTTCGGCCCGACGGTCAGTCGTCGTCGCCCCCGTGCCCGGGCACGATCCTCACGTCGTGCCAGACCGACTTCGCGCCCGAGTGGCCCGCGTCGTAGGTCTTCCAGGAGGCGAGAGCACCGGTCAGCACCGCGAGTGCCAGAAGCACGGTGGTCACCCGTGCCGGCATCGACGCCAGCCGGGGCACGAGGCGCCTCGTCAGCGGGGTGAGCCTCGATGCGAAGGGGAACGAATCGTTCCGGGCCCAGTGGGCCACCAGGAGAACGCAGAGGAACAGCACGAACGGCACGAGGAAGAGGTTCACCTGCTCGGCGGTGTTCACGTGGTCGCGCACGAGCGGGGTGCGCCTCACGCTCTCCTCCAGTGCCTCACCTGTGCTGCCGGCAAGGAGCGCGCCGAACAACCCGAGCACCGCGGCCCCGGTGGCCGTCGGCAGGGCCCATGTGCGCGCTCGCGGCCACAGCACCAGCAACGTGAGAACGAAGGCGAGGGGCACCATCACCACCGGCAGGTGGACGACGGCGGGGTGGGCGGGGAGGCCGCCGAGTGTGTCAATCGCGGTCGACACGGGTGCGCTGCCCTCCACAAGAGAGATCATTCGCGGCCGGGGATCCATGACGGCACGCGCTCAAGAAGGTCGAGGCTGACCTCGCGGCAGCGGTCGAGCACCGTGCAGAGAGCCTCGTCGTTCGCCCTGTAGATGCTGGCGAGGGTCACCTCGATGCGCGAGACCACGCTGAGGCTGCGCTCCGGGGCGTCGGTCACGCGCTGGAAGGAGTCGATCGCGGAGATCTCGAGCGGCAGCTCGAGGCCGCCCACGCCCGCCACCTCGGTGGCGAGCACCAGCAGGTCGGGGGGAGAGGACAACGGCGGGAAGCTCCAGGTGAACACGAGCGGCAGTGCGAAGCCCTCGGGCGGCTCCCCGTCGGGGTCGTCCATCTCGAGCACGGCATCCTCGAAGGAGAGGAGCGCGCGGGGGTCCACCTCGAGCGCAACATGGAGATCGATCGGTCCGCTGCAGGCCTCCTCGGGGTGGAGATCCACCTCCCACAGCTGGCGGAGGGAGTACGTCTCGACGAAGTGCCGCTCGTCATGCACGTGGAACCCGTGGTCGACGGCGTGGCTCTTCAGGTCGGACACGAAGCCCGCGATGTCGATGACCGCCACGCACCGCACACTACCGTTCGTTGCGTGCCACGATTCGATTTCCACTCGTCCGACCGCGACATCGTGGCGTTCCTCCACGACGTGGCCGATGCCGCGGCCGACACGCTGGACGAGATCCAGTCGTGGGCCGAGTCGGGTGAGCGCGACGGCCAGTACGACGCCGACGTCGTGGTGGACGACGTGGTGGTCGCCATGCTCGAGTCGGCGGGTTTCGTCGTTCTCTCCGAGGAGAGCAGTGCGGGTGCCGGGCCTTTCCGGGTGGAGGGTGACGAACTGCTCGTGGTGGTCGACCCTGTCGACGGTTCCACGAACGCGAGCCGCGGGGTCCCGTGGTTCGCGACCTCGCTGTGCGTTGTGGACAGGGACGGTCCGCGCGCGGCACTGGTGGCCGAGCAGTCGGGCAGCGAGATCCGCTACGCGGCGGTGCGCGGGGGCGGGGCGAACTGTGACGGTGTGCCGCTGCGTGTGGAGGCCTGCACCGACCCCGCACGCGCGGTGGTCGGTGTGAACGGTGCCCCGCCCGCGTCGCCGGGGTGGTGGCAGACAAGATCGTTCGGTGCTGCGTCGCTCGACATCTCCCTCGTGGCCAAGGGTGCACTCGACGGCTATCTCGACCAGCACGACCACGGGGTATGGGACTACCTCGCCGCCGTGCTGATCGCGCGCGAGGCCGGTTGTGTGGTTGCCGATGCACTCGGCCGCGACCTCACCGTGCTCGACCCGACGGCACGGCGCTCCCCGGTGGTGGCAAGCTCCGCCGTGTTATGCGAACTTCTCCTCGACGCACGCTCGCGTTCCTCGCGCTAGCGGTTCTCCCGTCACTCCTCTTGTTTTCGGCCCCGGTGGAGGCCGCATCGTGCCGCTCGGGTGGCCCGTGCCGCCTGGGAGACACCGGTCCGGGCGGGGGGATCGTGTTCCTCGATGCGGGTGCGCCGCAGTGGTGGGGCCGTTGGATGGAGGCGCGGCCGTTGCGCACGGGCCGGGGCCTTCCGTGGAGCCTGCGGCCGCGTGAGTCGCTGTTCGCAGGGGACACCGCGGCACGCGAGGTCATTGACCACAAGGGCATCGGGTACGGCGCGATCAACACACGGCTGATCATCGCGCAGAACGGCGAGGGCAGGTATGCGGCTGCCCACGTTGCTGCGCAGACGATCGGCGGCAGGAACGACTGGTTCCTCCCGTCGAAGGACGAACTGAACGCGCTCTATGACCGGTTCGCCCTGCACGGCCGGCCGTTCATGGAGAAGGCGCCGTACTGGTCGTCATCCGAGAACGGTGCGAACTACTCGTGGTACCAGTTGTTCCAGGACGGCACCCAGTTCACCGACGAGAACGGCCTGGGCAACGTGACGGCCAACAAGGATCTCCGTCGCATGCCGCGCCACAGCGGGTCGGGATTCCCGTCCCTCCAGTTCCGCCTCGTCGCGGTGCGGGCATTCGGCCCCGTGTCCGGCGGGCAGCCGGCGGTGTCGTCACCGGTGCTCACCGGCAACACCTGTGACGACGACGGTCCGTGTTCTGTCGGCGACACCGGGCCCGGCGGGGGAATCGTGTTCTACGACGCCGGCAGGCACGAGCCGTGGGGACGGTGGCTGGAGATGGCACCGGTCGAGACGGAGTTCGTCGGTGTGCCGTGGAAGAAGCTGAGCGTGAAGGACCGTCAGCGGCCCCTCTACCGTGATGACGCCGGCGGACTCGCACGGCACAAGCGGGTGCTGTCCAAGCGCATCGGAACGGGACAGACCAACACGAAACGGATCGTGCGCGACTACGGACCGGGCAACTACGCGGCATGGGCCGCGTGGGCGCTGGTGCACGGCGGCAAGTCGGACTGGTTCCTCCCGTCGCAGTACGAACTTGCCGAGGCACACAGGAACCTGTTCTCCGCCGTTCCTTCCCTGAACACCATCCGCCGCAGTTTCTACTGGTCGTCCAGCGAGTACAACTACGACACCGCATGGACGGTGAACATGAAGGATGGTCAGCAGTTCGACAGGGAGAAGTGGACCGTACCGAACTCTCCCACGGGGAAGAAGGCAATTCGCACGCGTGCCGTGCGTGCCTTCGGCTGACGCCTCCCGTGGCCCGGGCGCCGATACGGTGACGGGATGCCACGCCGGTCAGTGACAGCCGTGTTCAGTGCGTTGCTCCTCGGGGCAACGGTGCTTCCCGTGCTTCCTGTGTCTGCTGCGGTGGAGGTGAAGTCGGCATGGTCAACCGTCGCGTCGCGCACCGCACACGGAGGCTCGTTGCACCGCACCACGATCACGGGTGCCTCCGCACGGTTCGCGGTGAACGGGAAGCGTTTTGCCATGTGGTTTGTGGCGGGTCCACGCAACGGCCGCGTGGCGGTGTTCGTGAACGGACGTCGCGTCCGCACTGTCGACCAGTATTCGCCCCGCACCGCGCGCAGGTCAGTGTCGTTCGTGTCGTCAAGGACCGTGAACGATGTGAGGGTGGTGGCGCTCTCCACTCGCAACCGCGCGTCGCGCGGCACAGCCGTGAATGTCGATGCGTTCTCCCCGACACCGTCCAGGTGCTCGAAGGGGTGCACACGTTCGCCGGCCATCCTGCACAACGAGGCCTCGGCGGCCGCGACCGCAAGCGAGGCCCCGTGGTACCCGGCCGCGGTGCCTGCACGCACGAGCCCGGAGTGGACCGTGGCGATCGGCAGTTACGTGCGCGGTCGCGACGTGAAGCCGATCGACACCGCGGTGCCCGTGATCCGTGCCGCGGCGTGCGACCAGGCGCGCAAGGTGCGCCAGGGGGTGGTGATCCTCTCGTTCGGCAAGCAGGTCGCCGGCGGCACCAACGGGTTCGGGCTCACCATCGCGAAGTCCGAGATCGTGGCCACCACTTCGGCATGGGCGGCGGGGCTGGCCGAATGCGGGCCCGGTCCGTGGGAGGTCGCCCTCGGCACCAGCAACTCGGGTGCTGTGACGGCGTTCAACGGATACCTCGGCGGCAAGGACTGGGCCGGGCTCGTCGCTGCCGCGCGCGCGGAGTCCGACCCCCGCGTGGTGATCGCCGGGGCGGTGGACCTTGAGCCCGGGTGGGGGCCGCCCGGACAGGCGCGTGCCTGGGTGGACGGGTACGTGGATGCCACGTCCGCGCGTCTGTGGAACTTCGGTTCCGCCGACGGTTGCCCGCAGACCTTCGGCAGCGACCTCACGTGCAACAACGGCTGGACGATCGACGACGTGCTGTGGGTGTCCTCGCACGCGGGCCCGAACGTGCTCGCCATGCCGCAGATCCACACGAAGTCTGGATCGCAGGCCCGGCAGTGGGCCGTGCTCGCGGCCCGCGCGAATGCGATGAAGATGCCACTGCGCATCGCCGCCATCACCGTGCAGACTGCCGCGTGCTCGCAGGTGAAGGGTGGGTGCCCCACCACGGGCATCTCCGCGTGGGACGGCTGGAGCCAGCTGCGCCGTGCCCTCGATGCCCAGCCCACGACCGTGGGCTTCCGGGTCGGGGCGCCGATGGACATTCGCTGGGGCTGGGCGAACGGCTTCGTGATCCCGCCACCCACCACCACGACGACGAGCACGACATCCACGACGGCGGCCCCCACGACCACGTTGGCTCCCACGACGACTGCGCCGCCCTCCACCACATCGTCGTCGAGCTCCACCACCACTTCGCCGTAGCGCGGGGGCACCCCACCCGGCACGGCCGGGCTCTGAGCCCGCAGCGGCGAGTTCGGACAGGCCGTCTTGCCAGTGCGACTCGTAGGGGAGCACGGTGTCGAGGTCGTGGTACTGGTCGCGGATGAACACCGATGCGAGATGGGTGCGGTTGCGTGCGCCGGATCGCTCCAGCATCCGGCTGATGCGGTTGCGCACCGTCTGGCACGAGAGGTACACGCCCTTTGCGATCTCGTCGTCGGTGAGGCCGGCGGCGATCATCGAGACGATCTCGCGGTCGATCGTGTCACGGTAGGGCGACGCGATCGTGTTCACGTCGCGAGGCGGCGTGACCGGAGGGTCCGCGCGCAGCGAGAAGGGCCGGGGAGGCGAGCACAAGCAGTGCGGTGGCTGCTGCGGAGAACGGTGTGCGTGGCTGCACGGCCGCAACGTACGGAGAGAGGTGCGGTGTCCTCCACGGACGGGAGTCACTCACGGTCCGACGGCACGCGGTGGGGTAGTTTCATGGCGATGCGTGTTCGTCGGACTCTCGCCGCCGTTGCCGTGACCGTTGCCCTCGTGGGCTGCGGTGCCGACACCGCCGCCGACGACGTGGCCTCGGCCGGTGCCCCGACGACGGGTGCGCCGTCCACGGCAGGAACGTCAGGTTCCGCGGCTCTCGTGGGCGGGGGGACGATCGACCCGGTGGCGCTCTCGGAGGCGACGCCGGTTGCGCTGTGGTTCTGGGCCCCCGGTTGAACGAGCTGCAACTTCGAGGCACCCTCGGTCGAGGCTCTGCACGGTGAACTTGGGGACACGGCGAAGGTGATCGGTGTCGCGTGGGCGGGGAGCGATTCCGCTTATGCCGATTTCGTCTCGCGCCACGGGCTGACCTTCCCGAATATCGACGACACCGGCGGGGAGATCTACTCGCGCTACGGCGTGGCGTCGCAGCCCGCATGGGTGTTCATCCGCAACGGCAAGCACCGCACGATGCGAGGCATCCTCTCCGACGACGAGGTGCGTGCCGCGATAGCGGCCTCCTGACGAGGCGGGCGCCCGGTGCTCTGTAGAGTTCTCATCCCGGGCGTTTAGCTCAGTTGGCTAGAGCATCTCCCTTACAAGGAGGGGCTCGGGGGTTCGAGTCCCTCAACGCCCGCTGTTGTTTCCGTGCCGTGTCTGCGGAGGTAGAAGAGGGATGGCGCCGGTCTGAACCCAGCCCGTTTTGATGTGGCTAGGGTGAGCACATGGAGTGGCATGACGTCGTGTCCACTGCCGAACTGATTCGTCGTGGCGAAATGTCGGCGCGCGAGGTGGTGCAGGCGGCTCTCGAAGCTGTCGAGTCGTCGCAAGAAGAATTGAATTCGTTTGTCTACCTTGATGTCGAAGGTGCGTTGAAGGCCGCTGACAAGGTGGATGAAGCGCGCCGGTCAGGAAAACCGAGCCTCCCCCTCGCCGGTGTGCCATTTGGAGTCAAGGATCTCGAGGACTGTGCTGGTATGCCAACCACCATGGGGTCACATTGGTTCGCAGATGGTCCGGCTGCAACACGCGACGACATCCACGTTGCGCGGTTTCGACAAGCCGGGGCAATTCCGATTGGCAAGACCGCCACACCAGAGTTCGGGGCGTGGGGTTACACCGCGAGCCCGCTTCTGGGTGTGACTCGCAATCCGTGGGATACATCAAGAACGCCGGGAGGTTCGAGTGGCGGAACGGCTGCATCGGTCGCTGCAGGAGTGGTTCCATTCGGCACCGCGAGCGACGGTGGAGGGTCAATACGTGGACCCGCCAGTTCGTGCAACTTGCCTGGTCTGAAGCCGACCTACGGCAGAATCCCCACTCTGGGGGTCACGAGGCATGCTCAGAACGCAGTGAACTTTGCTCTTGCAACAAGCGTGACAGATACTGCTTTGTTGTTCGACCTTGCCGTCGGACCTGACGCACGTGACAGGACTTCTCTTCCCGCACCAGAAATCACGTATTCGCGGATCATCGAGGACCTTGAAGTTGGTGGTCTTCGAGCGGCATGGTCGAGTGATCTTGGCTTTGTC
>JBJTFB010000004.1:0-3152 GCA_046093205.1 Acidimicrobiales bacterium | reverse complement strand
GGTTGCGGTACTCGGAGAGTTCCTTGTCCTTTGCCTCGGCGAACCGCGACGAGAGGCACTACCCCGGTGCCGACACATTCGATGTCGCAAGGGGCTCTGCCGACCATCTGTCGTTCGGTCACGGGGCGCACCTGTGCGCGGGGGTGCACCTCGCACGGCTCGAGATGCGGTTGCTCCTCGAGGCGATGACACGACACGTGGGCACGATCACGGTTCGTTCGCGTCGGCTGAACGAGAACAACATTCTCCGGGGCTGGGCCACGCTCGAGACTGAGTTCACCGCCCGCTGAGATTTGTTCACCCGCTGCCGGTGCGGTGTTATGGTCAGGAACGTCGGCGGGGGCCGGCGGAAAGCGGGGGACCATGGCTTTCGTCAGTTGCAGCGGTCTGAGCAAGACCTACAACGTGGGGGACGAGGAGGTGAGGGCCCTCGACAACGTGTCACTCACGGTGGAGAAGGGCGACTTCATCGCCATCTGCGGACCGTCTGGCTCGGGCACGTCCACCCTCGCCAATGTGATCGGGGGGCTCGACCAGCCTGACTCCGGCAGTGTTGTGGTGGACGGGGTCGATCTCGCCAAGGCAAAGGACAAGGAACTCTCCGAGTACCGCAACCGGAACATCGGGTTCGTGTTCCAGTCGTTCAACCTGCAGGCGCACGAGTCGGCACTCGAGAACGTGATCTCGCCACTCGTCATCGGCGGGGTCGGCAAGAAGAAGGACCGCCAGGAAAAGGGCATGAAGGCTCTCGAGCGGGTCGGACTCACAGACCGTGCCAAGCACAAGCCCACCCAGCTGTCGGGTGGTCAGCGCCAGCGTGTCGCCATCGCGCGCGCCCTGGTGAACGACCCGCAGCTGATCATCGCGGACGAGCCGACCGGCAATCTCGACTCCTCCCGCGGAGCGGACGTGATCAGCGAGCTGGAGCGGCTGAACCGCGAGGGCATCACCCTCATCATCATCACCCACGACCCCAACGTGGCGAACAGGGCCAGGCGGGTGCTCGACATCAAGGACGGAAAGATCAGCGAGAGGGCGGGTGCACGATGAAGTTCAAGGACCAGTTCCGCACGGGATGGCGCAACCTCAGCCGCCAGAAACTGCGCACCTCCCTCACGATCTTCGCGATTGTCATCGGCGCCGTGAGCGTCACTGTGATGCTTTCACTCGTCACGAGTGCCAAGGGCTTCCTCATGTCGAGTGCCGAGAAGACAGGCATGGACAAGAGAGTCATCGTCACCGGCACTCCCGGGCTTGACTACCGCGAGTCCACCTGGAACTGGCCGGACGGCTCGGGGAAGAAGATCGATGAGTCGGTGCTGGCCGAGGTGACGAAGCTGCCAGAAGTGAACTCGGCGACCCTGTATGCGTCGATGCAGTCGCTCTCCGACTTCACCGTGAACGGCGTGACACTGCCGTTCAAGAACCTCTACACCGAGGCGTACACGCCGAACGGCACCGTGCGCCACATCCTCGTGGCCGGGGAGGAGCTGAGCGAGGCCACGAACGGCAGGGGCGTTCTGGTCACGAGCGGCATCGCGAACGATCTCGGCTACAAGGGGAGCGAATCCGAACTGGTCGGACAGGAGATCGTGCTGAAGTTCCGCCAGGACATGGGCCCGCCCGGGTCGGGCAAGGCCGACGAGAAGGGCACCATCGTCGGTGTCGTGCTCGGCGAGAACGGTGACGGGCTCAGCGTCGACCTCGAGTGGGCAGTGAAGCTCGACACCATGACGTGGGAGGAGCAGTCCGGCCCGAACGGTGAGATGCAGACCCGCACCGAGAGCAACATCGCGCGGAACGGTTACAACTCGATCTGGGTCGACCTGAAGGACAAGAACTCCGCCGAGGCAGTGGTGGCGAAAATCGAGGCAACTGGCTTCGGTGCGGCAGCCGGCCAGGAGGAGGTTGACGCCCAGGCGACGGCGTTCACCATCATCGGTGCCGTGCTCGGCGGAATCGGCGGCATCGCCCTGCTCGTCGCGGCCATCGGCGTGATCAACACGATGGTGATGGCAACGCTCGAGCGCACCCGCGAGATCGGCATCATGCGGGCGATCGGTGCGACGAAGCGGACGGTACGACGGCTCTTCACCGTGGAGGCGGGCGTGCTCGGCTTCATGGGCGGCGCGTTCGGCGTCGCCATCAGCTTCGGTGTGGCGGTGGCCCTGAACCAGGTGCTGAACGAGCAGCTGGCCGACAGCGGCATCACCGACCGCAACATCGTGTCCATCCCGCCGCACATCGCACTGATCGTGCTGGCGGCCACGACGCTGATCGGCATGCTCGCCGGCAGGCTCCCGGCCCGCCGGGCGGCGAACCTCGACGCGGTCGAGGCGCTCCGCTACGAGTGACCGGTCCGTGACTGCTGGCTGAGGCGTTCGCGTGCCGTTGCCCTCGACAATCTTCTCGGCGGGTTTCGCCGACATCGACCTGCAGGTGTCGGCGGGCCGGTGGCCCGACGGGCTGCACGGTGAGATGTTCGTGAGCGCTCCGGTGGTGGACCGGAGGTTGGACTACCAGTTGTTCGGCTTCGGGGCGATGCTGCGCATCTCGATGAGGCCCGGCACACACGGTGCCCCCGCCGACAGGATCGCACTGCGAGTGCGCACGCTCGACACACCGGTGCAGCGCATCCATGAACGCGCCGCGGAACGTTTCGTCGGCGGGTTGCTCGGTCTCGAGTCGCCGTTCGGGCACGCAAACATGGCGAACACGGCACCGCTCGTGTGGGGCGGCCGCCTGTTCGCCACGTGGGACGTGGGTCGGCCCGTGGAGGTTGACCCGGTGTCGCTCGGCTTCCTCGGTGAGGTGGGCAGTTCGGCGAGCTGGGGCGGCGACTCGTTCCGTGCACGTCGTGTGCTGCCGCAGGTGTTCTCCACCGCGCACCCCATCGTGGACCCCGAACGTGGCTGCATGTGGACGGTGAAACTGTCGCTCACCGCTTCGGGTATGCAGCCCACGGTGGTGCGCTACGACGGCACGGGTGCCGACGTGCGCACCTGGCCCGTGGAGGGCGCAACCGTGGTGGGTTCCATGCACACGATTTCGCTGACGCGCCACTGGCTGGTTCTCGCCGACTCGGGCCCCTTGATGGCCGACATGCACGCGTTGCGCGGTGGGGAGCGCACGCTGCAGGTCGACGCGCGGGG
>JBJTFB010000003.1:0-2665 GCA_046093205.1 Acidimicrobiales bacterium | reverse complement strand
CGACGACGTGATCATGGGGTGCGCTCGCCGCCCTGCAGTTCCGCAAGCAGGTTGGTGGCCGCGGCTGCACCCTGTTCGGCCGCGTTCGTCCAGTGCTCCACGCGCATGTCGGCCTCGACGTGGGCGAACATCGCGTTCGGCCAGCGCAGCAGGTCACCCGCGGCATACACACCGGGGAAACCGGTGGACAGGAACTCGTCACACACCACGCCGTCGCGCAGCTCGAGGCCGCTGCCCTCCAGCCACTGCGTGGCCGGGGTGACCCCGATGCCCACCAGCACCGCGTCACATGCGATGCGCTCACCGTCGCCCAGCAGAACGGCACTCACCCGGCCGTCGTGCTCGATGCCCTGCACCGACACACCGCAGCGCACCTGCACCCCGTTGCGTGCGTGCACGGCGGCCACCGCAGCACCCATCTGTTCCCCGAGGCCGCGGATCAACGGTGCCGGCGCGCCCTCGAGAACCGTCACCTGCACGCCCATCTGTGCGGTAGTCGCGGCGGCCTCGAGGCCGATAAACCCCGCACCGATCACCACCAGGTGCGCACCGGGCTTCAGGTCGGCGCGCAGGCCGTTCGCATCCTTCAGCGTGCGCAGCACGTGCACGCCCGGAACCATCGGCACATTCGGCAGCGTGCGAGCACGGCCTCCGGTGGCGATGATCACGCCGTCGGCGGTGACGGTTGCACCCGATGACAACGCGATGGTGCGGGTGGCGGCGTCGAAGCCGACAGCAGTGGAGCCGTGCAGCCACTCCAACTCCAGTGCATCGAGCATCTCGGGCTTTCGCAGCGCGATGCGCTCCTCATCCACATCACCTGAAAGAAACTTCTTGCTGAGTGGTGGCCGGTCGTGAGGAGTGCCTGACTCCTCAGTGATCACGGTGACGGTGCCGTCAAAGCCGCTCTGGCGCAGTGTTTCTGCGGCCCTGATGCCCGCCACCGACGAGCCCACCACCACGATCCTGCGCACCGTCACAGGCTATTGGTCATGCCGCGCATCATTCGCTGCGGTCGTTCGCACGCGAGACTCCGGGGGCCGTAGGGTGGATGCATGCCCCAGTCGACCCCCACGCTGGAGATGATCCTCGCCGAGGCGCGCACGATCATCGAGGAACGAGGAGAGAACGGCCTGCGCGTGGCCGAGCTGGCAGACCGCTGCAATGTCGCGGTCGGTCTGCTGTACCACTACTTCACCGACCGCCAGGCAATCATCGCCGAGGTGCGAGCACGCCAGTACATCGAGCTCGCCCGGGCCGACATCGACCGCGTGAGCGAGACGGTGGACGGCCACGGTTCGGAGAGCGACCTGCTCGATGCTGCACTGCGCAGTTTCGGCGCCACCCTCGATGATGCACTGCGCCGGCGCACTCGGTGGAACCGTCTCGCCATCCTTGCGGCGTCCGAACACACCGAGGTGCTGCGCGACAGGGTGCGCGCCGAGCAGGAGCGCTCCAGCGCCGAGCTCGTGGCGATGCTGGAGCAGGCACAACGAGACGGCATCGTGCGCACCGACATCTCGGCCCGGGCCATCGCCCTGCTGGTGGAGGCGGTGCCCCTCGGCACCGTTCTGGCCGATGTGAACCCGGCGATGGCCCCCACCCAGCAGGAGTGGTCACGGCTCATCGAGGTGGTGCTGATGTCGATGGCTGCATCCCGGACCGGTCCCGTCGTTGACAGACCTGCCTGACTTTCCTACTCTCACTGAATGAAATTCAGGCGCCTCACCGCTCTCGCCCTGTCCGTCGCCGTGCTCGGCATCACTGCCGGTGTCTCGCCTGCTGAAGCCGCGAACGTGACCATCCGGGGAACCCTCGGCGCGGTGAACCAGGGCTACAAGGTTCTGCTGGTCACCTCGGCCGGCGCCACGGTCACCGCCACCGCCGATGCCACAGGCGCATTCAAGTTCGTCACCTCGAAGGCCGCGTCGAACAAGGCATCGCTGCAGCTGGTTGACACCAAGAACCGCTACGCGGGGCCCGTGGTGATCGCCAAGCAGAAGGCCGGCACCTCCTACTGCGCGAACACACGCCTCGCCGGCAAGTCGGTGAACCTCGGTTCGCTCTCGATGTCGGGCGGCGCCGCCGTCACGAAGAAGTCGCCGTCGGCCTCCACGTACCTCGCGGCCGGTGTGCCCGCGAAGTCGAAGGCGGGCATCCCCACCGCAGCGGGAACCGCCGGCATCGTGAAGATGACCGCGTTCGCGAAGCGCAAGGCGGCGTGTTCCAGGGCGAAGACCGGCGTGAAGGGCGCGAGTGCATTCAACGAGACTCCCGTGCTCGGTGCCGACCTCGATGCTGACGGCCTGCCGAACGCACTCGACGCCGACGATGACGGCGACCAGGTGATCGACGCGGTCGACCCCACCACCACGTCAACCGCTGCGCTGAACCCGTGGGTGTCCCTGCGCTCCTCCAACCCGCTCTACAACGCGAACATCACCCCCACCCTCTCCCCCGCCGACGAGGTGTCGGTGCTCACGACGCCCTACGAGGGCGCAGCCGCATTCGACGCCGAGCAGAAGTTCCGCATCGACCGCACGCGCGAGAAGGTGCTGTTCCCGACCCGGGCGCTCGCCGACCGCATCAACGCGATCACCCGCGCCGAGGGGGCCGACGTCGTCTTCCTCGACCCGATGCTGCCGCTCGGCGCGCTGAACACGCG
>JBJTFB010000002.1:0-7036 GCA_046093205.1 Acidimicrobiales bacterium | reverse complement strand
CTCACCTACCGTGCTCGAGCGGACAGTCGCTCTCCTGTCGGACCCAACCGTCGGGTTCGTGGTCGGACCGGTCATCGACGTGCTTGCCGACGGCATTCACCGACCGTTCGACGAGGTGCTGACGGCCGGCCGGATCCCCGCCGGGACGTTGTACCCGATGTGGGAGGCCATGGGCCGGGTGCTGCCGGTCCACCCCACGGGCGTCATGGTCCGTCGGGACATCCTCGACACCTTCGGGGGATACCCCGATGTTCCCCACGGGGAGGACACAGCGTTCCTGCTGCCGGTGTCCCAGGTCGTCGACGGTTGGTTCGCCGGCTTCCCCCTCACCCTGCACCGCAAGCGCCCCGACAGCATGACCGGTCGTCTCGACGACGCGGGACGCCGGCAGCTCGCGCGCACACGGGACGAGACCGCCCGGAGGGCCGGGGAACTCGCCGGTGGCGCGCCCGGGTCGCCCGCTTAGGTGGCCCGACGGGCCGATTCGTAGTATCGGATGTGCGGCACCGTCGGGTGCCCCCGAACCCCAGGAGCAGTCATGTCGAAGTTGTGTGAAGGTCGCGTCGCAGTCGTCACTGGAGCAGGCCGCGGTATCGGCCGCGAGCACGCCATCAGTCTTGCCAGCCAGGGCGCGAAGGTCGTCGTGAACGACCTCGGCGGCAACGTCGACGGCTCGGGCGGGGACCTCTCGCCGGCCCAGCAGGTGGTCGAGGAGATCAAGGGCATGGGCGGCCAGGCCGTCGCGAACGGTGACGACATCTCGAGCTGGGAGGGTGCGCAGCGCCTCATCAACACCGCCGTCGAGACCTTCGGCGACATCAACATCGTGGTGAACAACGCGGGCATCCTCCGCGACCGCATGCTCACGAACATGACCGAGGAGGAGTGGGACGCCGTCATCAAGGTGCACCTGAAGGGAACCTTCGGCCCGAGCCGCTGGGCCGCCGCGTACTGGCGCGAGCAGTCGAAGGCCGGCAAGGAGGTCTACGGCCGCATCATCAACACCACCTCGGTGTCGGGCATCTACGGCAACCTCGGCCAGACGAACTACGGCGCCGCGAAGGCAGGCATCGCATCGTTCACGATCATCGCCGCACTCGAGCTCGCCCGTTTCGGTGTCACCGTGAACGCGGTCGCACCCGTCGCACTCACCCGCATGACCGAGGGTCTCGGCGCCGCTCCGGAGACCGACGAGGAGCGCGAGATGCGTTCGCCGCGCTGGATCGCCCCGATCGTGACCTGGCTCGCCGGTCACGAGGCCGGCAACGTCACCGGCCGCATCTTCGAGGCATCGGGCCAGACACTCGCGATCGCCGAGGGCTGGCACCGCGGTCCGTCGACCTCGCCGGTGGACGACCCGACCAAGCTCGGTGCGGTCGTGGCCGACCTCATGAAGAACGCACGCCCGAACGCCGGCATGGACGGCCGCGACGGCTCGTACCCGCAGAACACCATCGGCAAGAAGTAACCCGGGCACCGGGACAACCAAGGGGGAACCATGGCACTCAACCCAGCAGCAGTCGGCAGCGTCGGCGAGCCGTACCAGATTTCGTGGACGTCGAAGGACTCCCTGCTCTATGCAGTGAGCCTGAACGTCAGCTCCGACCAGCTCGAGTACGTCACCGAGAACTCCACCGGCGTGAA
The DNA here is from genome assembly GCA_046093205.1 of Acidimicrobiales bacterium. Classification (GTDB taxonomy): domain Bacteria; phylum Actinomycetota; class Acidimicrobiia; order Acidimicrobiales; family Ilumatobacteraceae; genus UBA2093. The sequence continues at coordinate 5,392 of JBJTFB010000002.1, read as the reverse complement.
GCAGAAGGCGCTTCCCACCATGCCAGTGGTGCTCGGTTCCGGCCAGGGCGGCGCGGCATCGAACCCAATGCGCAACGTCGGTGAGTTCGACTTCGCCAAGCTCGTGCACGCCTCGCAGGCGATCACCCTGCACCAGCCCCTGCCCGTCGAGGGCACGGCGACGGTGCAGAGCAAGCTCGTCGCGATGTACGACAAGGTGAAGGCTGCGGTCATCGTGACCGAGGCTGAGGCGAAGGATGCCTCGGGCAAGCCGCTGTACTCCACCCGTTCGTCGGTGTTCATCCGTGATGCCGGCGGCTTCGGCGGCGACCGCGGCCCCAGCGGTGCGGTGAATGAGCCGCCCGCGAAGGCACCCGACCACGAGCTGACCCTGCAGACCACGGCCGACCAGGCGCTGCTGTACCGCCTGAACGGTGACCGCAACCCGCTGCACTCTGACCCCAACCACCCCGCGGTGAAGGCCGGCCTCTTCCCGAAGCCGATCCTGCATGGGCTCTGCACCTACGGGTTCACCGGCCGCGCGCTGCTGAACGCCCTGTGCGGCGGGGACGCCGACAGGTTCAAGCACATCGAGGGCCGCTTCGCCTCGCCGGTGTTCCCCGGTGATGCACTCACGGTGAAGATGTGGGACTCCGCAAAGGGTGAGGCACTCTTCGAGACCTGGGTGGGGGACCGCAAGGTCATCGACCAGGGTCTCGTCCGCTTCAGCTGATGCAGATAGAGGTCGTCACGTTCTCGGTGACGACCGACGACGGGTCGTTTCTCAGTCTGAATGACCGTTTCCAGGAGGATGTCGCCTACCGGTCGCCGGGCTTGATGCGCCGCACCGTTGCCCGTGACAGTGAAGGCAGCTGGGTCGACATCAGGCTGTGGTCGGATGACTCCCCGTGCGAGCTGTCGGGCGATGAAGCGGTGATGGCAGAGTGGTCGCGTTCGGTGTCGGTCACGTCCGCGCGCACCTACCGCGGGCTCTGACTCACTGCTGAACGAGAACGAGGCTGTTGCCCTCGGGGTCGGTGATGCCGGCGATCATCGCGCCGCCCGGGATCTGGAACGGGTCGTGCACCTTCGCGCCGCCGAGTTCCACCGCGCGCAGCAGTGATGCGTGAATGTCGCGCACCTGGACGTACAGGGAGAAGCCGGGGGAGTCCGCACGGTTGATGTGGCCGCCGATGCCGTTCTCCGGACCGCCGATGCCGGCAGGAATCTGCATGATCGGGCCGTCACCGATGTGCCAGCCGAACATCGCCGAGTAGAAGCTGCGCTGCCGGTCGGCGTCGACTGCGGCGACAGAGAAGTAGACGACGGGCCTCGCCCAATCGGGCCGTGGGTCTCCGTTCCCGCTCACGGCGCCAACGGGAGGTTGATCATCCAGCGGATGCCGAAGCGGTCGAGGCAGCTTCCCCAGTAGGCGCCCCAGTCCATCACCGCCAGAGGCCCCGAGTTCTCGGGCGAACCCTCGAGCAGGCGGGAGAAGATCCTGTCTGCCTCCTCTTTCGAGTCAGGTTCGATGTTGATGGAGAAGTTGTTGCCGACACTCAGTTCGTGGCCGGCGGAGGCGAGCATGTCGGTGCCCATCAGCAGGTGCCCGCCGATGATCGGCAGCACGATGTGCATCACGCCGTTCTGTTCGTCCGGCGGGAGGTCGGTCATGCCCATGTCGGAGAACCGCATGACCGACTGGATCTCGGTGCCGAACACGTCCGCGTAGAAGCGGAATGCCTCCTCGGTGCGGCCCATGGTGTTGATGTAGGTGCTGACTCGTGCCACCCCGCGACACTAACCGTGCCCCGTCAGGGAACGCCCGAAAACCCTTGCTGTGACTGGATTAGGGAATGTTGATAAATCCTAGTGGATTAGTCAGGAATAGGGGTAGGGTCTGGCTCCATGGCGACCACTGTCTGGGCCCGCGGGGACCTCTCATCGCACACAACAGAGATCGCCCGACTGTCGGCAGATCTGGAGTCCGCCCAGCCGGGGGACATCATCCGCACGGTCGCAGCACTGGTGGACGGGCCCGCGGTGGTGACATGCAGTTTCGAGGACGCGGTGCTAGCCCACTCAGCCGCCACCGCCGTGCCGGGGATTGACGTGGTCATGATCGACACGCAGTACCTGTTCGCCGAGACGCACTGGTTCGCGGAGGAAGTCCGTCGTGCCGCAGGCGTGAACCTGCGCATCGTGAGGCCCCTAACGCTGCAGCCGGACAATCTCTGGCAGACCGACACCGAGGGCTGTTGCCGTGTGCGGAAGGTGGAACCGTTGAACGCATTGCTCGCCGATGCGGCCGTGTGGTTCACCGGTGTGCGTCGTGCCGACGGCCCGACCCGCGCCGACGCCCCGGTGGTGTCGTTCGACGCGGCGCGCAACCTGCTGAAGGTCAACCCACTGGCACTCTTCACCGACGATGACATGGCCACGTACGAGCTGTTGCACGGGCTGCCGCGCAACCCGTTGACGGAGCGCGGGTACCCGTCGATCGGGTGCTGGCCGTGCACACGGCCGGTTGCACCCGGCGAGGACAAGCGCGCCGGTCGCTGGGCCGGACAGGCAAAGACCGAGTGCGGGCTGCACACCTGAGACAAACCCCGAGACACGGAGAGACGACACCATGACCATGTTCGCCGATGACCTGAGGGACATCTCCGCACCGCGGTCCCACCTCGACCGACTCGAGGCAGAGGCAATCTCCATCATCCGCGAGGTGACGGCCGGGGTGGACTCGCCCGTGCTGCTCTTCTCGGGCGGGAAGGACTCCGCCGTGCTCCTGTGGCTGGCACTGAAGGCCTTCCGCCCGGCGCGCGTGCCGTTCCCCGTGATGCACGTGGACACAGGGCACAACTTCGACGAGGTGATCGCGTACCGCGACGAGCTCGTCGACAGGTTCGGCCTGGAGCTTGTGGTGGCCTCAGTGCAGAAGAGCATCGATGACGGCCGGATCGCCGATCCGGGTCCCACCGGCAGCCGCAACCGTCAGCAGGCGGTGACACTTCTCGACGCCATCAAGGAGCACAAGTTCGACGCCGCATTCGGCGGGGGACGACGTGACGAGGACAAGGCGCGCGCCAAGGAGCGCATCCTGTCGTTCCGCGACCGCACCGGCGCATGGGAGCCGCGGGCACAGCGCCCGGAACCGTGGAACGTGCTGAACCCGCGGATCGCGAAGGGCGAGCATCTCCGTGCGTTCCCCCTGTCGAACTGGACGGAACTCGACGTGTGGGAGTACATCGACCGAGAGGGTGTGCCCCTTCCCTCGATCTACTTCTCGCACCGCAGGGAGGTGGTGCACCGTGACGGGATGCTGCTCGCAACCGGTGGACCGGTCGTTCCCGAGGCGGGGGAGAAGGTCACGGTCGAGACCGTGAGGTACCGCACCGTAGGCGACATGAGCTGCACAGGGGCGGTGCGCTCGGGCGCGACCACGCACCGGGAGATCATCGACGAGGTTGCCGCGTCACGCATCACCGAGCGCGGTGCGACACGGGCCGATGACCAGTTCTCGGAGTCCGCCATGGAGGACCGCAAGCGCGAGGGCTATTTCTGATGGTGGCCACGGCCTCGAACACCCAGGTCCGGATCGCCACGATCGGCTCCGTCGACGACGGCAAGAGCACCCTGATCGGGCGTTTGCTGCACGATTCGAAGGGGATCTTCGAGGACCAGTTGTCGGCTGTCGGTCGCGCCAGCAAGAAGTACGGCGACGGCTCGTTCAACCTCGCGCTCCTCACCGACGGGCTGCGGGCAGAACGTGAGCAGGGCATCACCATCGATGTCGCATACCGCTACTTCGCCACCCCGAAGCGTTCCTTCGTGCTGGCCGACACGCCGGGCCACGCACAGTTCACGCGCAACATGGTGACGGGTGCCTCGGTCAGTGATGTGGCCATCGTGCTGGTCGACGCGCGACACGGGGTGGTGGAACAGACTCGCAGGCACGTGTCGATTGCCGCGCTCCTGCGGGTGACGCACCTGGTTCTCGCCGTCAACAAGATGGATCTCGTTGGCTGGCAGGAGGATGTGTTCGACGCGATTGTCACCGATGTCGGGTCGATCCTCGAGGCACTCGGGGTGCGCGTACCGATCGTGCCCGTGCCGATCAGCGCATCGAACGGCGACAACGTGGTGGAGCAGTCCGTGCACATGCCGTGGTACGACGGCCCGACGGTTCTCGAGCTTCTCGAGACCCTGGACGTTCGTGCCGACGATGCCTCGGCCGCCGTGCTTCCCGTGCAGTGGGTGAACCGTGTCCACGGCGGCAGCAACTACCGCGGTTTCGCGGGCTCACTGCATGGCGGGGCAATCCGGGTGGGTGACGAGGTGACCGTGCAGCCCAAGGGCATCGCGAGCACCGTCACGAGCATCACCGTTGCCGGCGCGCCCGCCGATGTCGCTGTTGCCGGTGATGCGATCGCAGTCGAACTCGCCGACCAGGTCGACGTGGGCCGGGGCGATGTGATGGTGAAGGCCGACGGTTGCGTTGCGGTCCATGCCGACGGCGGTGCGTACAAGCCTCTGAACTGGATGAACGCACCGAACTCCCTCACCGAGCTCGACGACAGGTGGGAGGTGCGCAACTCGAAGGGCGAGCTGATGACCATCCACCTGCATGAGGTGCTGAGCGACACCCGGCACGAACTCGGCACCGACCCCGGCCTCGAGAAGGACGGCGTCGAGGCACACCTGCAGGAACTCCTGGCCGCCATGCCCGGGGTGATGGAGGAGGGCCTCACGTTCGTGCGCCGCGAGCACTTCACCGCGCTCGGACCGGTCGACATCATCTGCCGAGATCCGCAGGGCCGAACCGTGGTGATCGAGGTGAAGCGACGCGGCGAGATCGACGGGGTGGAGCAGCTGTCGCGCTACCTCGTGGACCTCGCGAACGACCCCACGCTCGGCGAGCTGCGCGGCATGTTCGTGGCGCAGTCGATCAAGCCGCAGGCCCGCACGCTGGCGGAGTCACGTGGCATCACGTGCGTGGAGGTCGACTACGACGCCCTGCGCGGGATGAAGCCCGACGACTGGACCCTGTTCGACTGAGGGCTGTGGGTCAGTCAGACGGCCCCGAGCCGGGTGATCATCAGAGCGCCGACGGTCCTGTTCGACACGGGGTCAATCGCCACGATGCTCCCGGTGACACGGCCCTCCGCGTATGTCGTCGCGGTGACCGGACGGTCGAGTTCGATGCGCACACGGGCGATGTCGTTCAGCGCCAGTGAATCGGTCCGTTCAGACTGCAGGGTGCCGAGGTCGAGGCGACCGTCCAGTGCGCTCACGGTTCCGGTCACGTCGTGGGAGAGATGCCGCAGCACCAGGCGGTCACCCACACGGAGGTCGGTCTCACCCAGCCAGCACACGTCTGCCTCGACGGACCCCGCAACAACCGGAGCGGGAG
>JBJTFB010000001.1:0-7235 GCA_046093205.1 Acidimicrobiales bacterium | reverse complement strand
CAACCGCGGGAAGAAGTCCGTGGTGCTCGACCTGCGCACAGAAGATGGCCTCGCCACCATGCACGGTCTGCTGGCCGAGGCCGATGTGTTCGTGTCGAACGTGAGACCGGCCGCGCTGCGGAGGATGGGCCTCGACCCCGGATCGCTCACGTCGAGGTACCCGCGGCTCGTCTACGGCCTCCTCACCGGGTACGGGTCGAGCGGACCGGACGTCGACCGTGCCGGGTACGACGTGGGGGCGTTCTGGGCACGCTCCGGACTTGCGCACACACTTGTGCCCCCGGGAGAGAACCCCCCGTCGGTGCGCAGCGGCCAGGGTGACCACACCACCGGGCTGTCGATGTGTGCGGGCGTGATGGCCGCACTCTTCGACCGTGAGCGCACGGGCAAGGGCCGTGTGGTGGAGACGAGCCTCCTGCGCACAGGGATCTACACGATCGGCTGGGACGTGGGGGTCCAGCTGCGTTTCGGCACGCGCCAGTCGACGAGGCCCCGGCACCAGAGTCTCGCGCCGCAGATCCTCAACTACTCGTGCGGTGACGGCCGCGCGTTCTGGCTGCTCGGTCTCGAGGGTGACCGTCACTGGCCGGGGCTGCTCGCGGCCATCGGTCGCGAGGATCTGGCCTCCGACCCGCGTTTCGTCGACGCCCGCACGAGGGCAGCCAACAGCGAGGATCTGATCAGTGAGCTCGATGCGCACTTCGCGACCGGCACGTACGCACACTGGACGGCTCGCTTCGACGTGCACGACGTGTGGTGGGCACCGCTCAACTCGATCCCCGAGGCCATCGAGGACGAGCAGGTGATCGCCGCGGGTTCGTTCGTTGACATGACCCCGCAACCGGGGGAGGCCCCGTACAGGGCGGTGAACTCACCTGTGGATTTCTCGGGCTATGCGCCGACGTACGGCCCCGTGCCGCGCCTCGGCGAGCACCCGCCGGAATGGTGAGCGATGTCGCTGCTCGGTGAGGAATCGCCGGAGCTGCTGCCGCACGACGGCAGCGCCGTGCTGCACCCGTGGGTGCTGGGCGACCGCACATGGGAGCCCATCATGCAGCGCCTGTTGTCCGAGACGCAGTGGGAGCAGCGCAGCATCGTGGTGTTCGGGCGCGAGCATCCGCAGCCGCGACTCACCGCATGGCACGGTGACCCGGGATGCGAGTACACCTACTCGAACGTGAGGATGAACCTCGTCCCATGGACGGAGACACTCGCCGTGCTCCGCGACGTCAGCTCGGCGGTTGCAGGCCACACGTTCAACTCGGTGCTGCTCAACCTTTACCGCGACGGCAACGACGCCATGGGCTGGCACCGCGACAACGAACCCGAACTGGGTGACGAACCGGTGATCGCCTCGCTCAGTCTCGGTGAACCGCGCCGGTTCAGGATGCGCCACCGTGCCACGCGCGAGACAGTGGATGTCGTGCTCGGGCCGGGATCGATGCTCGTCATGAGCGGTTCCAGCCAGACCCACTGGGAGCACTCCGTGCCGCGCCAGACACGGGTGACCGCACCACGTCTGAACCTCACGTTCCGCCGGGTCACCCCGGCGGGCTGACGCGGAGTGTCGGTCAGTTCTCGCCGCCCCAGAGGGCGTCGAGCACGTCGTCTGCCACCTCGGCGCGGCACACAATGAAGTCCGGCAGCCATGCGTCGGGGCCGTTGTACACGAGAGGGGAGCCGTCGATCCGGCTCGTGTGCAGACCCGCGGCAGCGGCAACTGCTGCCGGCGCTGCGGAGTCCCACTGGTACATCCCGCCGTCGTGGATGTAGATGTCGGCCTCGTTCATCACGACCGACATCGCCTTCGCGCCCGCACTTCCGAGCCGGTACGCATCGCAGTCGAGCTTGTTCGCCACTATCACCGCTGCATACGGGGCGCGGTTGCGCGAGGTCACGAGGCGCCACTTGCCGCCGGGATGAGGTGCAAGTTCCGGTGCGGGCGAGGTGGCGAACACGCGCTGCACGGTGGGCAGCGACACGGCGCCGGCCACGAGACTGCCGCGTTCCCACAGCGCCACGTGCACGGCCCAGTCGGCGCGCCCGTCGCCGTACTCGTTCGTGCCGTCCAGCGGGTCGACGATCCACACGCGGTCGGCCGTGAGCCTGCGTCTGTCGTCGGATCCCTCCTCCGACAGCACGATGTCGTCGGGGCGTGCCGCGCGGAGCGCATCCATCAGGAAGTTGTGCCCGAGCATGTCGCCCGAGTCGCACAGCTGCCAGTGGGTGGTACCGCGCGACACCAGTTCGGTGCGGTGGGTCACCAGCAGTTCCCCTGCCGCGTCCGCGAGGCGCGCCGCGAGGGCGTGGTCGTCGAGAGCGGCCCAGTCCGCCGGGATGTCGTGGCTCACTGGTGCCCGCGCACCATCTCGAGGGCGTCGCGAACGAGTGCCCTGGCCTCGTCCTCGCTCGCCCCCTGTGCCACCAGCGTCTGCACGCGGCGCTCGACGCGCTCCGCAATGGCCTCGTCGAACACGTCGATGCGGGGACGGTCGGATGCTGCCGTGACGGCGATCAGCACCACGGCGGTGACCGCCGTGACCATGCCGATCGTCAGCACCCAGCCCGCATTGTTCCCGTTGATGCTGGAGACGATGATCCCCGCGATGCCCGCCACGAACACCAGCGCACTGAGCGGTCGGAGCACGCGCCGGAACATCCCGGTCACCTCGCCAGTGGCTTGTACTTGATGCGGTGCGGCTGGTCGGCCGCAGTACCGATCTCCTTGCGGCGCCATGCCTCGTACTCGGAGAAGTTGCCCTCGAACCAACGAACCTGGCTGTCACCCTCGAACGCCAGCACGTGGGTGGCGATGCGGTCGAGGAACCAGCGGTCGTGGCTGATGACCACGGCACACCCGGGGAAGGCCTCGAGTGCGTCCTCGAGTGCGCGGAGCGTGTCGACGTCGAGGTCGTTCGTGGGCTCGTCGAGCAGCAGCAGGTTCCCGCCGCGCTTCAGCAGCTTCGCGAGATGCACCCTGTTGCGCTCGCCGCCGGAGAGGTCACCCACCATCTTCTGCTGGTCGCTGCCCTTGAAGTTGAACGATGCCACGTACGCGCGGCCGTGCACCTCGCGGCCGCCGACCTTCATGTGCTCGACGCCGTCGGTGATCTCCTCGTACACGGTCTTCTTCGGGTCGAGGTCGTCGCGGTTCTGGTCGACGTAGCTCATCTGCACCGTGTCACCGACGGTGACCGTGCCGGAGTCGGGCGCCTCCTGGCCCGCGAGCATGCGGAACAGGGTGGTCTTGCCCGCACCGTTCGGGCCGATGATGCCCACGATTCCCGCGGGCGGGAGGTCGAACGAGAGGTTGTCGATCAGCAGGCGGTCGCCGTAGCCCTTCGTGAGCCCCTCGACCCGGATCACCGTGTCGCCGAGCCGAGGCCCCGCAGGGATCGCGATCTCGAGACGGTCGGGTCCGTGCTCCGCGGCAAGTGCCTCGGCGTGCAGCTTCTCGTACGCGGACAGTCGCGCCTTGCCCTTCGCCTGCCGCGCCTTCGGGGACATCTTCACCCACTCGAGCTCGCGTGCGAGCGTGCGGGCACGCGTCTCGCTGGCCTTCTCCTCCGCCTCGAGGCGGGCCTTCTTCTGGTCGAGCCAGCTCGTGTAGTTGCCCTCGAACGGGAAGCCGCGGCCGCGGTCGAGCTCGAGGATCCATTTCGCCACGTTGTCGAGGAAGTAGCGGTCGTGGGTGATGGCCACCACCGTGCCGTGGTACTCCTGCAGGAAACGCTCGAGCCAGTGCACGGACTCCGCATCGAGGTGGTTCGTGGGTTCGTCGAGCAGCAGGAGATCGGGCCGCGAGAGCAGCAGCCTGCACAGCGCGACCCTGCGTCGCTCGCCACCGGAGAGTGTGGTCACGTCGGCATCGTTCGCGGGACAGCGCAGAGCGTCCATGGCGATCTCCACGTTGCGCTCCAGGCTCCACGCGTCCGCCGCGGCGATCTTGTCCTCGAGGTCGGCCTGGAGGGCGCCCACCTTGTCGTAGTCGGCATCGGGGTCGCCCCACATCGCCATGACCTCGTTGTAGCGGTCGATCAGGGCCTTCACCGGTGCCACGCCGTCCATCACGTTGCCCAGCACGTCCTTGGCCGGGTCCAGCTGCGGCTCCTGCTCGAGAAGGCCCACGGTGAAGCCGGGGGTCAAACGGGCCTCGCCCGAGTACCCGTCGTCGAGGCCGGCCATGATCCGCAGGAGACTCGACTTGCCGCTGCCGTTCGAGCCGATCACCCCGATCTTCGCGCCGGGGTAGAAGGACAGCGAGATGTTCTCGAGGACCGTCCTGTCCGGCGGGTAGAAGCGGCCGAGTTTGTGGCAGGTGTAGATGAACTCGTGGGCCATGACCGCTCCGAGGTTAGTGGGGGAGCCTCGGTTCCACCCTGCCCGCGACCGTGGCTGGTACCTTGACCATGTGTCCGCCCCCTGGGCGCAGACGAAGGGAAACGTCATGACCGCAGCAGAGCTGTTCAGCCAGTACTTCATCGGGAACTTCTGGTTCCGCTACCTCCACGTGCTCGCCGGCATCGCGTGGATCGGACTCCTCTACTACTTCAACCTCGTGCAGGTGCCCGGCTTCGCCGCATTCGGCGACGAGGGCAAGGCCCGCAACATCGCCATCAAGGAGATCGCCACCCGCGCACTGTGGTGGTTCCGCTGGGCGGCCATCGTCACCCTCGTCACCGGTCTCCTCATCGTCGGTGTCGTGCCCGACTACATGAAGGACTTCCTCAACCACGACGACGGTGCGGCGAACGCGAAGAACGCCGCGATCACCGTGGGCATGCTGCTCGGCATCACCATGGCGGCCAACGTGTGGATGATCATCTGGAAGAACCAGAAGGTCGTCATCGCGAACGCGGTGAACGTGCTGGAGGGCAAGGAGGCAGACCCCAACGCCGCGGCCGCCGGCCGTCGCGCCCTGCTCGCCTCGCGCCAGAACTTCATCTTCTCGTTCTCGATGCTCTTCTACATGGTGGGAGCCGCACACTTTTACCCCGAGACCTTCTCGGCCACCAGCGGCAACGCCAACACCTTCATCATCATCTCGGTGGTCATCGGCGCGCTGCTCCAGCTGAACGCACTCGGCAAGTTCGGCGGCACGGCCGCCGGCAACAAGATGCTGAAGCCCTACGAGTCCCACAAGAACGCCCTCATCTCGGGCGGGGTCCTGTGGCTGGTGCTGTTCGTGCTCTCCGTCATCCTGATGGGATGACCCGGACGGATCATCCGGCTCGGCTCACGCCGGGTCTGCAACGTCACTCGACGGTGAGGGTTGCCTTCATGTTCGAGTGGCCCGGCACGTCGCAGATCAACGTGTAGGTGCCCGCCTCGAGGGTCACGGTGCCGGCGTCCACGGAGCCCTTCTTCTCGATGACGAGCCGGAAGTTGGGCACCTTGGTGTCGTCCTTCGCGAGGATCAGGGTGTGGCGCACGGTGTCCTCGTTCGAGTAGCCCACCAGCACCTCGCCGGCCCTGGCGGTGTAGGACTCCGCATCGAAGCGGAGTGACGGCACCGCCCTGACCAGAAGGCCGACATCGGCCGGGAGGGTCTCTGCCGGGGTGGACGACCCGCCGCCGCAGGCAGCGAGCAGACCGAGGGACGCAGTGGAAAGGACTGTGCGGAGGGGGGTACGCATGGTTCGGAATCTACTGCTGGGTGACGGGAGAGGCACACCGCCGGCGGGCCTGCGGAAGTACCATTTGTCACGAGGCACAACGGCGTGCCTCCGACAGAAGGCGGCACATCCCCATGGCTGACATCGCTGAGCGTTCGCAGGATTTCGGCGCGAACTCGTGGCTCGTCGAGGAGATGTACGAGCAGTTCCGCAACGACCCTTCCTCGGTGTCCGAGGCATGGCGTGAGTTCTTCAGCGACTACAAGCCGATGATGCCGCAGCCCGGCTCCGCTCACCCTGCGACGCAGGGGAACGGAACCGTCCCTTCGGTCGAACGTGCCGCACCGTCGGCTCCACGCACGCCCGACGCACCTGCCCCGGCCACGGCGGTTGCCGGTGCGGCGCCTGCAGCCGCTGCATCGGTGGAGAAGGTGGGGGAGCCGATCCGCGGTGTCGGGGCCGCGATCGTCACGAACATGGAGCGCAGCCTCGGTGTGCCCACGGCCACCAGCTTCCGCAACGTGCCCGCGCGCCTGCTCGAGGTGAACCGCAAGGCGATCAACGACTACCGCAGCCGCCACGGTCTCTCGAAGGTCTCGTTCACGCACATCATCGCGTATGCGATCGTGCGTTCCATTGCCGACGCAGTGCCGGTGATGCGCAACACGTTCACCGCCGGACCCGACGGCAAGCCGCTGCTCGTGCGCAATGACCACGTGAACGTGGGTCTCGCGGTCGACGTCGACAAGGGTGACGGCACCCGCAACCTCGTGGTGCCGGTGCTGCGCGAGGCCGACACCATGACCTTCGGTCAGTTCCTCGTTGCGTACGACGACATCATCCGCAAGGTGAAGGCCAACAAGCTCACGGTCGCCGACTTCCAGGGCGCGAACGTGAGCATCACGAACCCGGGCACCATTGGCACGGTGCAGTCCGTGCCGCGCCTGATGCCCGGCCAGGGCGTGATCGTCGGTGTCGGCAGCATCGACTACCCGGCCGAGTTCCAGGGTGCCGACGAGGCCAACCTGAACACGCTCGGCATCTCGAAGGTGGTCACCGTCACGAGCACGTACGACCACCGGATCATCCAGGGTGCCGAGAGCGGACTCTTCCTGAAGCGTGTGCACGAGCTCCTGCTCGGTGAGCACGGCTTCTACGACGACCTCTTCTCCGACCTCGAGATCCCGTACCGCGCGGTCAGGTGGTCGAACGACCACAGCCCGATGAACCGCGAGGAGATGCTGATGCACAAGCAGATGCAGGTCAGCCTGCTCGTGCGCGTGCACCGGGTGCGTGGACACCTCATCGCCGACCTCGACCCGCTCCGCTGGAAGGAGCCCGAGCTCCCGAAGGAGCTCGACCCCGACACCTACGGGTTCACCATCTGGGACCTTGAGCGCGAGTTCCTCACCGGCGGTGTGGCCGGCAGCTCGAAGATGAAGCTGGACGAGCTGCTCGGGGTGCTGCGCGACGCGTACTGCCGCACCATCGGCATCGAGTACATGCACATCCAGGACATGAGCGAGCAGCGGTGGATCCAGTCGAAGGTCGAGGGAGCCACATGGACCCCCACCCTCGACGGGAAGCTGCGGATTCTCGAGCGCCTGAACGCGGCCGAGG